>JBDTSN010000090.1:0-7095 GCA_039931145.1 Burkholderiales bacterium
GTCTACGAACTGTGCAAGAAGAAGTACTTCGACGACTATGTGCTGTTCTGGCCGTTGACGCACGACGCGCCGCGGCTGCTGATGGCCGTACACCACGGGCTGCGCCAGCTTGCCGCGGGCACGGCGTCGACGCCCTCGGTTGCGGACTTTGCCGAGCAAGCCCGGCGCATCGCCGAGCTGGAAGCGCGGCTGGCACAGTACGCGGCGCGCGGCGCGAAACACGTTGAGACAGCCAGCCGGTCGCTGCGCCAGGTCGGGGACGGCATCGGCGCCGCGCTCGACGGATTCTCGCGGCGGGTGGCCGAGGGTGAGTTCGCCGCCATGGTCGAGTCGCGGCATGCGCGCGCCTTCCAGGGGGAATTCGAGCGCCTGAAGAAGGAGCAAATCGACCCGCAGCTGCAGTCAGCCGCCGAGGCGGTGGCGCCGGTTGGGCAATGGGTGGGTGCGCTGCGCGAGGAGTTCGCGCCGCAGCTCGAATCGGCGCGGGCACTGCGCGATCTCGCCGAGCAGATCCGGCCGCTGGTGCTGATCGTCGACGACGACGAATTCCAGCAACGGCTGCTGGCGCAGACGTTGCAGAGCGCGAAGCTCGATCTGATCTTCGCCGCCTCGGGCAGCGAGGCGATGGGCCTGTTGCGCAAGCAGCGGCCGGACCTGGTGTTGATGGACATCGACCTGCCGGACATCGACGGTGTCGAGGCGACGCGGTTGATCAAGTCGATCGATCAGTTCAAGAAGACGCCGGTGGTGATGATCACCGGGCACAGCGCGAAGGACAAGGTCATCGAGAGTCTGCGGGCGGGCGCCGCTGATTTCATCGTCAAACCATTCGACCGGATCACGACGCTGGCCAAGGTGCGCAAGCTGCTGCGCGATTAGCTCGGCAGTTCATTTGCGTGCGACACCCTGGAAGCGCACTTGTGCGCGCGTTTCAGCCGCTGTGTAATGGCGTGTCCGCCGGCCACGGCGGGATGGCGACGGCAACCTGGACGCGCCGACGATTGCAACGCCTGATCCGAAGAACCTTCGGCTTCATGTCGGACCCAAAGTGTGATGGATGCGATGGACTCTGCGCTTCGTGAAACCACATTCGATACGTTGAGCGCCGCTTTGCGCCGCGACGCCGGACGTTGGGCGATCGGGTTCGACGGCCTGGTGCTCAAGAGCGTCTTCCAGCCTGTGTACAGCCTGTCGCACGGGCGCCCGGTGGGCCACGAGGCGCTGGTGCGTGCGTTCGACGCGACCGGGGCGAGCGTCGAGCCGCAGCTGGCACTTCGTGGCGACGGCTCGTTCGGCGATCTGCTGCGCGGCGACCGCGCGGCGCGCATGATCCACGCGCTCAATTTCGCCGAGCTCGTCGGGCCCGACCCGCACTGGCTGTTCTTCAACATGCAGTCGCAAGTCTTTGCCACGCTCAAGCAAGTAATGAGCGATGGCTTCCAGCGTGCGCTGCAGGCGCGTTGTGGTTTGAAGGGGCATCAGGTCGTGCTCGAAGTGCTGGAGCAGGAGGTTGCGGCCGACGCCGACTTCGACGGTGCGGTGCGCGCCATTCGCGCCAGCGGCGGCTTGATCGCGATCGACGACTTTGGCGCCGGGCATTCGAATTTCGACCGCGTCTGGCGCCTTTCGCCTGAGATCGTCAAGCTCGACCGCAGCCTGGTGCGCCGCGCTGCGCTCGAGCCCCAGGCGCGCCGCGTCGTTGCGCACATGGTTTCGCTGCTCCATCAATGCGGCGCGCTGGTGCTGATGGAAGGCATCGAAACACAAGACGAGGCCTTCGTCGCGCTCGAGGCGAACGCCGATCTCGTGCAAGGTGATCTCTTCGGGCGCCCGCAGCCAGCGCTCGTCGCGCCGGGCGATGCGCCGCCGGCCTTGCAGACGCTGTGGGAACAGTACGAGGCGCGCCGCGCGGATGAGCAGCGCCGCTCCCACGACCATATCCGTCCCTACATCAACGCGATCGGTTACGCGTCGGGGCTGCTCGCCGACGGCAAGCCGCTTGCCGAGGCGGTGGCGAGCTTCCTGCAACTGCCGCAGGCCGAGGTCTGCTATTTGCTCGGCCACGATGCGATGCAGATCGGCGACAACGTCTGGGCGCCGCAACAACACTACAGCGAGCCGCCAGCCTTCGCGCCGATGCGCGACACGCACGACTCACATTGGGCGCGCCGCCCGTACTACCGGCGCGCGATGGAGGCTGTCGGCCGGGTGCAGGTGACGCGGCCCTACCGCACGCTGCACGGCGCGCACCTGTGCGTGACGGTGTCAATCGCGCTGCGCACGAGCGAAGGCTTGCGCGTCGTCTGCGGCGACCTGAGCTGGACGGGTGACGCCGGGTGACAGTTGGTGTGGAAAGCGCGCCTGGCCTGCCGCTGCAGAGTGGTAGCGCTCAACCCGCGTGTCTCGATCGCGACAGAATAGGCGCAGCCGGGCGCGGTGCAGTCCGCGCGTTCAAGTCCCTGTCAGCATCAGGAGCGACCCACCGTGACCGAACTTGCCGTCCGACCGCACCACGCGCACTGGCCGAAACGCCTGCCGCACGAACTTGTCGTTCCCGAGACATCGCTCTGGTTCAACCTCGAGGTTTCGGCGACGCGCTATCCGCACAAGGCCGCCTACATCTATTGCGGGCAGGTGTTGACCTTTGCCGAGCTCAAGCGCCAGGCTGAGTTGCTCGCAGGTTGGCTGCAAAGTGTCGGCGTCGAGCGCGGCGACCGGGTCGCGCTCTTCATGCAGAACTGCCCGCAGTTCGTCGTCGCCTTCTATGCCGTGATGCGCGCGAATGCGGTCGTCGTGCCGGTCAACCCGATGAACCGCGCCGAAGAGTTCGCGCACTACATCACCGACCCTGACACGAGCGTCGTGTTCTGCGCTGCGGACCTCGCCGGCATCGTGATGAGCGCGAACGCCGGGGTGCCCAAGAACCAGCGGTTGAAGCAGGTGCTCGTGACGCGCCATGCGGACGCCTTGCCCGAGACGATCCCCGACGATCTAGGGCTGTCACCCGCGATGTTGCAATGGCTGCTTGCCGACCCGCCGCTGCCCGGAGGCTGCACACGCTGGAATGACGCACTCGCCGCCACTCAGGCGCCCGGCCCGCATCTCGCGCAGCCGGACGATCTGGCGTTGCTGCCCTACACCAGTGGCACGACGGCCGGCCCGAAGGGCTGCATGCACACGCACCGCACGCTGATGCACAACGCCTTTGGAGGCCAATGGGGCGGGGCAGGGGCGGAAACGGTCGCGCTCGCCGTGGTGCCGATGTTTCACATCACCGGGATGCTCTACGGCGTGCTCGCACCGGTCGCGAGTGGCGCGACGATGATCCTGATGCCACGCTGGGACCGCGAGCTTGCGGGGCGCTTGATCTCTCGCTACCGGGTCACGCACTGGACGTGCATTCCGACCATGATCATCGATCTCTTTGGCAGCCCCAACTACAAGAGCTTCGACCTGTCGAGCCTGGTCTCGCTGAGCGGCGGCGGCGCGGCGATGCCGCAGGCTGTTGCCGAGCGGCTGCAACAGGAGTTCGGCCTGACCTTCGTCGAGGGCTACGGACTGACCGAGACGGCCGCGCCGAGCCACCTGAACCCGCCCGACCGCGCGAAGCTGCAATGCCTCGGGATGCCGATCTTCGGCGTCGATTCGCGCATCGTCGATCCGCTGACACTCGCGGAGATGCCGGTCGGCGAGGTGGGCGAGATCGTGACCCATGGGCCAATGGTCTTCCAGGGCTATTGGAAACACCCCGAAGCGACGGCGGAGGCCTTCATCGAGATGGATGGCAAGTGCTTCTTTCGCACCGGTGACCTCGGCCGCATTGATGAGGAGGGCTACTTCTTCATCACCGATCGCCTGAAACGCATGATCAACGCGAGCGGCTACAAGGTCTGGCCGAGCGAGGTCGAGTTGCTCCTCTTCAAGTGCCCGCTGGTGCAGGAGGCGTGCATCATCGGCGTGAAGGACGCCTACCGCGGCGAGACGGTGAAGGCCGTCGTCGTCCTGCGCGCCGATGCGCGGGCAACCGCGACCGCGCAGGACATCATCGACTGGAGCCACGAGCACATGGCGGCCTACAAGGTGCCGCAGCAGGTGCAGTTCGTCGATGCGTTGCCGAAGTCCGGTTCCGGCAAGGTGATGTGGCGCTTGCTGCAGGAAGAAGAGGCCAAGGCCGCTGCAAGCTGAACCCGCTGGGCGCGATGCTTGGCGGCGCCCGCTCGCGTGCTGCTCAGAAGCTGGAACCGGGTTCTTCGAGAAAGGCGAGTTCCTCGGGCGTCGATGTGCGCCCCAGGATCGCATTGCGGTGCGGGAAGCGGCCGAAGCGCTCGATGATCGCGTGGTGGCGCTGCGCATAGTCGAGCGACCCGGCGAAGCCTTCGGCGTCGGCATTCAGGCGGGTGAAGTGGCGCAGCGATTCATTCTGCATCGCAAGGTCTTCGGCATGCTCGAAGGGCAGGTAGGCGAACGCGCGTTGCTGCGGTGACAGTGCAAGGTCGAAACCGCTCGCGACCAGCGCCCGCGCAGCGGCGAGTGCAAGCGCATCGCCGGCAAACGCGCGCGGCGTGTCGCGAAAGACATTGCGCGTGAACTGGTCGAGCAGCAGGATGCGCGCGAGTGCCGACGGCGGCTGCGCGTCCCAGTTTTGCAAGCCACCGCTCAGCGCGCGGT
This sequence comes from Burkholderiales bacterium, assembly GCA_039931145.1. Taxonomy (GTDB): domain Bacteria; phylum Pseudomonadota; class Gammaproteobacteria; order Burkholderiales; family Burkholderiaceae_C; genus CAIKUF01. The sequence continues at coordinate 4,669 of JBDTSN010000090.1, forward strand.
CGATCAGCGGCGCGAAGCGACGTTCGATCTCGCGGTCGAAGGCATCGCTCTTGCGGAACCACTCGACGCGTGGCTTGCCATCGGTTGCCGAGCCGGGTGCGCCGAACCAGAAGTCGAGCACCGCGCGAGCGTCGTCATCGATAGGGTCGGTACTCATTCAAGCAGATCCTGCGTTTCGGGGTGGCGGCGCATGTAGAGCTGCACGTAACTGCAGATCGGATTCACCTTGAGCCCTTCGCTGCGCGCGTGAGCGAGTGCCGCCTCGACGAGTGCGGCAGCAATGCCGCGGCCTTCGAGCGGCGGCGGCACGAGGGTGTGCGTCAACTGCATCACACCATCCGAGAGCTGGTAGTCACAAACGCAGGTCTTGCCCTCGACGATGGTCTGGAAGCGGCTGCGTTCAGGGACGTGTTCGATTGCGGGCAGGTTTTTCATGGTGATGGGTTCAGGCGCAATGGGGTGATCTCCACCGAGCGCGTTGTGTCGCTCAGGTAGACGGTACCGTCTTGAACCGAAAGCTGCAATTGCATCGATCGCTGCGTCAACCCCGCGAGCGCCTGGCTTTGCGCGGATTCGATCTGCCAGACTGCGACGTTGCGCGCGCGCGTGATGCGGCTTGCCAGCTGCCCCCACCAGACCGGTGTGCTGCTTGCGAAGGCATAGACGCTGACGCGGTCCGCGCGTGGGCTGGTGCGCAGGATGCGTCGTTCATCGGGCAGACCGACATCGATCCAGTGCACGATCTGGCCGGTCAAGTCCTTCTGCCACAGGTCGGGTTCGTCGCTGTCCCACAGGCTCTTGGCGAGTTCGAGCGCGCCGTGGTTGGCGTCGGCTGGCGTATTCAGCGCATAGGCGAGAACACGAATCATCATGCGTTCGTCGGTTTCGGACGGGTGGCGCGCGATCGTCAGCGCATGCTCGCCATAGACGCCGCGGTCCATGTCTGCCAACTGGAGCTGGGCCTTGTAGATCGTCGCTTTCAGCGCCATGGGGTCCTTCGGGTAGGCGCCGATTACACCATTGCTGCGCATAGCGACGACAATCGCCCACCGTCAGCAGGAGTGCAATTTCAATGAGCATGAAGAAGACCGATCTGGAGAAGGCGCAGGCAAAGAAGATTGCCGGCCGCATGGGCGGCGCCGCCGTGGCCCAACGCTTCGGCGCCGGGGCGGCGGATATGCCGGACCGGCGCGAGCAGCGTCGGCGCGATGCCGCGGCTGGCCTGGTGCCGTTTGCCTGCAAGCTGCCGCAGCCACTCGTCAATCGCCTCGCCGAACGCGCCGCGGCGCACGATGGCGGCATCAATGCACTCGTGGCGCAGTTGCTCGAGAAGGGGCTGGGCTAGGAGCAATGCGGTTCAGACAAGCGGCCAGCGGCCATGAATGCGCCCTGGCTCAGGCCGGTCTGATCGACAGATCCATCACGGGATGCAGTCGTGAGACGGTCAGCATGGGAGGCGGGTGCGGCGCGACGCATGCACGCTACTGCGCCAAGGCGTGACGTTAGCGCAACCCGTGAGCGCACCCTGCGGCGTGTGTCGCACACAATCAGCCCTCGCTTAACTGTCGTCGCGGAGGGCCTGGTTGTCTGGCGCAGGGAGTCGTCAGAGGCGCTGGCGCCGCGTCGCGCCGATGCCCACTGCGGCCAGGCCGGCCAGCATCAAGGCGTAGGTCGCTGGCTCGGGCACTGGCGCCGTGAAGTCGCCGACGAAGCGGATCACCGGCGCGGCGGTCACGGACGTGGCAGTGCCGATCTCGGTCATGAAGCCGTCGTTGACATACGCAGCACTCAGAAACTGTGCGTCTGGAGGCGGGTTGCCGTCCGAGTCAATCAGCCAGTTGATGCCACCACCGCTGACCCCTGGTACGAACACGGCGGCCCAGCCCTGGAACCCGACGAAGTACGTGGTGCCACCCGTCAGATGCAGCGGTGCGTCGAAGCCGGTCCCGCGCCATGGAAAGGTGTAGTCGCCGTTGCCGTCAATGAACGAACTCGCGTTGAAAGTGAACGAATCGATCTTCGTGCCGCCAACCGCTGGACGGTCGCTGAACAACGAGACAGTCATATCGAAATCGTTGTTGTAGCCAAAGTCGACATCGGCGAGCTTGGTCTGGATGTTGGTGAGATAGACGTCGGTCGTTGGCGTCCAGTACCAGCCGATGTTGTCGAGGCTCCAGATACAGCACGGCGGACGCGGAAGCGTGTAGCCGGGCGTCTTGTCGTAATTGTAGGAATCGATCACAGTCGTGGCTTGGGCAAGCCCGCTAGCAGCCAGTGTGACACCCAGTGCGGTGCCGGTGAAGATCGTGCTCAGCTTCATGGTGTCTCCTCGAAGGGGTTGCAGATGGGTTTGCGATGAACCGGCCCGGGTGTTGGCCCGTGCCGCATGATCGATGCGCTGCGGGCTGGCTGTAAATCGGACTGAAG
>JBDTSN010000091.1:0-7092 GCA_039931145.1 Burkholderiales bacterium
GCTCGCCAAGCCCGGCGCCATAGTGATGCATCCAGGCCCGATGAACCGCGGGGTGGAAATCGATTCTCCGGTGGCCGACGGGCCGCACAGCGTGATCCTGCCGCAGGTCACTTTCGGCATCGCGGTGCGCATGGCGGTGATGTCGATCATCGCCGGCAACGAAGCGTGAGCGCAGATATGAGCAAGGCGCAATGAAGCTTCTGATTCAAAACGGGCGCCTCGCCGATCCGGCCTCGGGGCTGGACGCGCCCGGCGAGCTCGCGATTGCCGGTGGACGGATCGTTGCCGTCGGCAGCGCGCCGGCGGACTTTGCGCCGGATCGTGTGATCGATGCCGCGGGCTGCGTCGTCGCGCCCGGTCTCGTCGATCTTGCCGCGCGCTTGCGCGAGCCCGGTCACGAGCACGAAGGCATGCTCGAGAGCGAATTGCAGGCGGCGGCCGCGGGGGGAGTGACGAGTCTCGTCTGCCCGCCCGATACCGACCCGGTGCTCGACGAGCCGGGTCTCGTCGAGATGCTCAAGTTCCGCGCCCGCAAGCTGAGCCGTTGTCGCGTCTTCCCGCTCGGCGCGCTCACGCGCGGCCTCGCAGGCGAAGTGCTGACCGAAATGGCCGAGCTGACCGAAGCCGGTTGCATCGGCTTCTCGCAGGCCGACGTCGGCGTGCGCGACACTCAGGTGCTGCAGCGCGCGCTGCAGTACGCGGCGACCTTCGGCTACACGGTCTGGCTGCGACCGCAGGACCCGTGGCTCGGCGCGGGCGTCGCTGCCCGCGGCCCGGTCGCGACGCGCCTCGGATTGGCCGGCGTGCCGGTGAGCGCGGAGACGATTGCGCTGCACACGACGTTCGACCTGATGCGCGAGACCGGCGCGCGCGTCCACCTGTGCCGGCTGTCGAGCGCGGCCGGTGTCGATCTCGTGCGCGCGGCGAAGGCCGAGGGCCTGCCCGTCACAGCTGACGTGAGCATCAATTCGCTGCACCTGACCGATATCGACATCGGCTACTTCAACCCTGCGATGCGCCTCGTGCCGCCGCTGCGCCAGCAGCGCGACCGCGATGCACTGCGCGCCGGCCTGGCCGACGGCACGCTCGACGCGCTGGTGAGCGACCACACGCCGGTCAGTGCCGACGAGAAGACATTGCCGTTTGCCGAGGCCGAGCCAGGCGCGACCGGCCTCGAGCTGCTGCTGAGCCTGGCACTGCACTGGGGCGAGGCAAGCGGTGCGGGCCTCGCGCGCGCGCTCGCCGTGATCACGCACGAACCGGTGCGCGTGCTCGGCGATGCGCTCGGCTCACTCGCCGCGAGCGCCGGGCGGTTGGTCGTCGGCGGCGTCGCCGATGTCTGCGTCTTCGATCCCGCTGCGCGCTGGACGGTGCAGCCGTCGCAACTCGTGAGCCAGGGGCACCACACGCCGTTCGCGTTCGAAACGAGCAGCATCGAGTTGCCGGCGCGCGTGCGCTGCACACTGGTCGCCGGGCAGGTGGCCTATCAGGCCGAAGGCATCTGACGCCTCCGATGCTGCCGGGCGAAGCGCCGCGCGATCGTCAACCGCCCGCGCCGTCACTTGGATCCCAGCTGCGCGCGCTCTGGCGCGTGACGCGCGCCTGCTCTCATTTGCTGTTCGGCGTCGCGCTCGTCGCGACGCGTTTCGGCCGCAACGACCCTGCCCTGCGCATGCGCCAGGCGAAGCGCTGGTCAGCGGGCTTCCTTCGCGTGTTGGGCGTGGAACTGGTGGTGTGCGGCGTCGCGCGCCCGGGTGCCAAGCTGCTCGTTGCAAATCACATCTCCTGGCTCGATATCCTCGCGATCGACGCCATCGAACCAGCGCGCTTCGTCTCGAAGGTCGAGGTCAAGCGCTGGCCGGTGTTCGGCAAACTGTCCGATGCGTCCGGCACGCTCTACCTGGCGCGTGAACGGCCGCGCGATGCGTTGCGCGTCGTGCACCAGATGGCCGAAGCGCTGCAGGCGGGCGACACGCTTGCCGTGTTCCCCGAAGGCACGACGGCCGACGGCATCGACTTGTTGCCATTTCACGCCAACCTGCTGCAAGCGGCGATCGCGACCGAAACGCCAGTGCAGCCAGTTGCGCTGCACTATTTCGACGCCGACCATGCGACGAGCCCCTCGGTCCTTTTTCTGGGCGAGACGACGCTCGCGCAAAGCGTCTGGCGCATCGCCTGCGCGCAACGCCTCGGCGTGCACGTGAACTTCCTGCCCGCGCGCTCGGTACGGATGGCCGACCGGCGGCGTCTGGCGCAGACGCTGAGTGACGATATTGCCGACGCGTTGTCGGTGGCACGCGGTGACGGCGTTGATTGATCGAACCCTTGCACGAGGCCGGGAATGCGAACGCAGAGTAAGCTCGTCCAAGACTGATATCGGCGTGCGACGCCAAGTGGTATTCGGTCCCGCGACGTCGCATGCGTCGCCGGCAATGGGATAGCGAATCGATGAGCAGGCGCGGAATTTCGCGGCGTAAGGCATTGACGAGCGCACTTGCGCTCGGCGGCATGACACTTGCGCTCGCAACGCAAGTCGGCAGCGAGCGGCGGCGCGCCTTGCCCGCCGACCGCATCCGCCCGCCAGGTGCGCTGCGCGAGGCCGATTTCCTCGACGCCTGCGTGCGCTGCGGCTTGTGCGTGCAGGCATGTCCGTACGACACATTGCATCTCGCCGGACTCGGCCAACCAGTACCTGTCGGCACGCCGTACTTCGTCGCGCGAGAGACGCCGTGCTACATGTGCGAGACCATTCCGTGCGCGGCGGCGTGCCCGACCGGTGCGCTCAAGCTCACCGACATCGGCGCGGCCGATATGGGGTTGGCCAAACTCAGCGCGCCCGATCGCTGTTTCAGCTACACCGGCGTTGCGTACTGCGACAGCTGCTTCCAGGCCTGCCCGATCAAGGGCAAGGCGATTCGCATGCAGCACGGCCGCACGCCGCGTGGCGGCAGCTTCCAGCCGGTGGTCGATGTCGACAGCTGCACTGGCTGCGGCAAGTGCGAAGCCGCTTGCATCCTGCAAGGCGATGCCGCGATCACCGTCAGCGCCAACCATGCGACGCGCCGCTGAAGCCGTGGCGCGCGGCTCGGACGCACCGCCGGCGGCCACTCTGCGAACAACGCAGCGGCGCTCGCTGTGGCAGCGCAACCGCTGGCTGCTGGCGCGGCGTGCGACTCAGTTGCTCGTCCTTGCGCTCTTCCTGCTCGGCCCGTGGGCTGGTGTCTGGCTGGTGCGCGGCAACCTCGCGTCGAGCGAATGGTTCGGCGTGCTGCCGCTCACCGATCCCTTTGTCGCGCTGCAGACGCTGCTCGCGAGCCATACGATGTCGGCAAGCGTCATGATCGGTGCCGCGATCGTCGCCGCCGCCTACACCGTGTTCGGCGGTCGCAGCTATTGCGCCTGGGTCTGCCCGATCAACCCGGTGACCGACCTCGCCGCCTGGCTGCGCATCAAGCTGCGGTTGCCGACACTGCTCGGCGGCGTCAAACCCGATCGGCGCCTGCGCTACGCGGTGCTCGCCGTTGCACTCTTGCTTTCGGTGCTGCTCGGAAGCGTCGTCTGGGAGACGGTGAATCCGATCACGCTGCTGCAGCGTGCGCTCGTCTTTGGGCTCGCCGGCGGCTATGGCGCCGCACTCGCCGTTTTCGGCTTCGACCTGCTGGTGCTGCCGCGCGGCTGGTGCGGCCACCTGTGTCCGGTGGGGGCGTTCTACGGCGTTCTCGGCCGCGCCGCGGTGCTGCATGTCAGCGCCGTGAAGCGCGACGACTGCACCCGCTGTGGCGACTGCTTTCGCGTCTGCCCCGAGCCGCAGGTGATCGCGCCTGCGCTGTACGGCGCCGAACACGGCCGATCGCCCGTGATCGAGAGCGCGGATTGCATCCGCTGTGCACGCTGCCTCGACGTGTGCGACGAAGATGTCTTTCGCATCGAGATGCTGCTGCCGCGCCGCCACAGCAGCCCGCAGATGCGCGACGATCAGATCTGATTCGCCACGACTTGCAGACCAGTGCTTCTGCAGGCAACGAGGTCATCGGGCCGGCGCTTGCGCACACCGCGCGACCGGCGTAGCTTGTGCAATCGATCATTCGACAAGGTACGCGAGAGCACAGATGGAGCGGCAGACACAGATCGGTTTGGCGCAGGCGTTTCGCCGCATGCACGATCGCACCAAGGTGCTGCTGCTGCCCAACGCCTGGGACGCAGGCAGCGCGCGTCTGTTCGCGCAGCGCGGCTTTGCTGCGATTGCGACGACGAGCGCAGGTGTGGCGTGGTCGCTCGGCTACGCCGATGGCGAGCACGCGCCGCTTGCCGAGGTGCTCGCGGCGATCAGGCGCATGACGCGCGTTATCGATGTGCCGCTGACGGCGGATATCGAGACCGGTTTCGGTGAGACGCCGGAAGCGGTGGCTGCCACTGTACGGGCGGTGATCGCCGCCGGTGCGGTGGGTGTCAACATCGAAGACGGCATGCCCGGGCATGGCCCGCTGCGCCCGATCGAAGCGTCATCGGCGCGGCTGCGCGCCGCACGCGAAGCGGCAGACGCGAGTGGCGTGCCGATCGTGATCAACGCGCGGGTGGACAACTGGATGCGCCACGACGCCACCGATGCGGCGACACGCCTGGCCGACGCCATTCAGCGTGCCAAGGCCTATCTGGCCGCGGGCGCCGATTGCATCTATCCGATCGGCCTCGTCGACCGTGCCACATTGGCCGCATTGGTGCAGGCGCTCGACGTGCCGGTCAACGTGAACGCGGGGCCGGGCACGCCGGACATCGCTGAACTGGCCCGGCTCGGGATTGCCCGCGTCAGCACCGCGACGCGCTTTGCGACGCTTGCGCTCGCCGCGGTCGATCAGGCGGCAAGCGCCATGCTTGAGAGCGGCGGCTTCGAATGCCTGGCCGCGAAATTCACCTACGCAGATGCGCAACGGCTGTTCGAGCCGAGATCGGGAGCTATGTGGCGAAGCCCGCCACCTGAAGTCAAGGACGAACGTTGCTACACGGCGCTCGCAACGGCGCTGCAACGCATTGACGCCTGATTGACGGCGTCCGCGCGCCTCGGCGGCTGATCCGGATAAGACCTGAATCGGTCGGTCGTTCGGATAAACTCTGCCGACCCGCTACGCGATACGCTCAATGACGCCGCGCATCGATGCCTTGCAAGCCAGTCGCATAGCGGATGGCAACGCAATGCGGCCTCCAACCCCAACTTTGCATGGGAGACACACATGACCACTTTCGCCTCGAAACGAATCCGTCCTTTGTTCGCGGCATTGCTGATCGCGGGTGCCGCTGGCGCAGCGGCGGCTGCCGATATCAAGATCGGTGTCGCCGAAGCGCTTTCCGGTCCGGCAGGCCAGTATGGCCAGTCGATCAAGAACGGCTTTGTGCTTGCCGCCGATGAAATCAACGCCGCCGGCGGCGTGAAGGGCGACAAGCTCAACCTGATGTTCGAAGATGAGGCCGGCAAGAAAGAGCAGGCGATCGACGTCTTCAAGAAACTGATCTTCCAGGACAAGGTGCTGATGCTCTTCGGACCCACATTGTCGAATTCGGCGCAAGCTGCCGACCCGATCGCGCAGGCCGCAAAGATCGTCGTGTTCGGCACCTCCAACACTGCCGAAGGCATCACCTCGATTGGCGACTACGTGTTCCGCAATTCGGTGACCGAAGCCGACGTGCTGCCCGAGACCTTGCGCGTCGCGATCAGGCACGCCGGGATCAAGAAAGTTGCCGTGATGTACGGCAACGACGATGTGTTCACGAAGAGCGGCTACGACGCGTTCAAGAAGGCACTCGAGAAGCTCAACATTCCGGTCACGACGACCGAGACCTTCGCCAAGGGTGATGTCGATTTCAAGGCCCAGCTGACCAAGATCAAGGCGAGCGGCGCCGACGCGATCGTGCTGTCGGCGCTGATCGCCGAAGGCGCGCCGATCATGGTGCAGGCGCGCCAGCTCGGAATCGACTGGCCAGTGATCGGCGGCAACGGCATGAACTCGGTGAAGGTTTTCGATCTGGCCAAGGGCAGCTCGGACAACCTGTGGGTCGGTAGCCCGTGGGCGCTCGGCAACGACACGAAGGAAAATCAGAGCTTCATCGAGGCCTACAAGAAGAAGTACGGCGCCGCGCCGGATCAGTTCGCCGCGCAGTCCTACGACGCAATGCACATCGCCGCCCAGGCCCTTGGCAAGATCACGCTCGGCGCCGACCTCGACGCGAACCGCAAGGCCTTGCGCGACGCGCTGCCGACTGTGAGCTACACCGGCGCGACCGGCCCGTTCAAGTTCCAGCAGGCGCAGGGCCGCGACGGCAAGCCAGCCGGCTACGATGCGCAGCAGGCGGCGATCGTCTCGGTCACGAAGGGCGGCAAGTACATCATCGAAAAATGAAGCTCACCCGTGGGTTGGTGAGGTCTCGGTCTCGCGAGGCGCGGTGCCGCACGGTGAGCGACCGCCACGGCGTTTTACGTGGCGTTTGGCGCGGAGCCGCAGTTGCTTGAGCAGCAGCTCGTCAATGCCCTCTCGCTGGGCAGCGTGTATGCGCTGTTCGCGCTCGGGTTCACGCTCGTCTTCGGCGTACTCGGTGTAATCAACCTGTCGCACGGGGCGATCTTCATGATCGGCGCCTATGCGGCGCTCGAAGTCGTCACTCGGCTGTCGTTTCCGCTCTGGGGCGCGCTGCTCGCGGCGTTCTTCGTCGCCGGCGGTTTCGGCCTGGCGATCGACTGGCTGGTGCTCAGGCCGCTGCGCAAGCGCAACGTGACGCACCTGATCCCGATGATCGCGACGATCGGCCTGGCGATCTTCTTCAACAACGCCGCGCAGGGCGTGTTCGGCGCGCAGAACATGCGCTTTCCGACCGAGTTGATACCGCACGAGCAACTCCATTTCTGGGGTGTGCAGATCAGCGTGCTCGAGGTCGCGATCGTCGCCTTGTCGTTTGCGCTGATGGCCGCGCTGCTGATCGTGATGCGCAAGACCCAGCTTGGCCGCGCGCTGCGCGCGATCGCCGAATCGCCGAAGGCCGCGGCACTTCTCGGCATCAACGTCGAAGGGCTGTTCTATCTGACCTCGTTCGTCGCCGCGGCGC
>JBDTSN010000092.1:0-7081 GCA_039931145.1 Burkholderiales bacterium
GGGACAACGCGAAGAAGTACATCGAAGACGGCCACCACGGCGGCAAGGGCAGCGAAGCGCACAAGGCGGCCGTGACCGGCGACACCGTGGGCGACCCGTACAAGGACACCGCCGGCCCGGCCGTGAATCCGCTGATCAAGATCATCAACATCGTTGCGTTGCTGATCGTGCCGCTGCTGCCGGCCGGTGCGTCGATGACCAGCGCAGCGCCGCATGCGGCCGCGGCCGCGCCGGCGGTGGTCGCGGCGGTTGCGGTGGTGGCGATTCCCGAGACGGCCAAGCTCTACTTCGAAGTGGGCAAGGCCGATCTGCCGGCCGACGCGCCGGCGACGCTCGCGCGCGTGATCGCGGTCGTGAAAACGAACGACGCGATCCACCTCGTCGTCAGCGGCTATCACGACGCGAGCGGCGACGCCGCGATGAACGCCGAGCTCGCGAAGCAGCGCGCGATGGCCGTCGCCGACACGCTCAAGGCGGGCGGCGTTGACGAATCGCGCATCGAGATGACGAAACCCGAGCAGATCGAAGGCGGTGACGCGGCCGAGGCCCGGCGCGTCGACGTGACGACAAAGTAGTCGAGGTTTTCGCCGCGACCCGGTCAACGGGTTGCGGCAACCCGCTTCTGACGCTAAACGCTTCGGTCAGCGGCGTGCTCAGCACGCAGGCGGCGGTCAGATCAGGCCGCCCGCCTTCATCGTCGAGACGATCAGATCGACAAACTGAGTGATCAGTTGCGGCACCGACTGGCTGGCCCCCGCGACCGTGGTCGTCGCCGCAGACCAGATCACTTCGGCGTCGTTGGCGTCGAACACTCGCGTGTCGGCATTCACGTTCTGCGTCGTCGTGACCTGCGGCGGGATGCTCGTCGCCCACATCGAGTTGTGATAACCGGCGAAGCCACCCCAACCTGGGCCCCAACCCGGCCCTGGCCCCCAGCCGGGGCCCCACGCCGGGCCCATCACCATGCCGGGCGAGACGTTGACCTGGGTCGAGACGTTGACGATGCGCGTCACCATCACCTGCTGGACGCCGGCTTGCGCGACGGCGCGCTGCAACCGCTCCTGGCTGACCGGTGCGTCCTCGGGAATGAACTTGTAGGCTTGCACCGCCTTCAGGCCGGCCGCGTCGAGCGCGGCGACCATCTGGTCTTCGAAAATCCGGCGGTTTGTCGAATCCCGCACCGCGGACAACACCATCACATGGCGCACCGCCTTCTTGCCGACGAACGCAGGGTTGACCCATTGCGCGTCCAGCGTCGTCGCGGTCGTCGCGCAGCCCAGCACCAGAATCGCCATCGCCGCGGCGATCAACAGCCTGCTCGTACGCTTGATATACATCTTCATGCTCCTAGTCGATTCCGACGCAACGAGGTGCCCGGATGCACCGCAATTCACGTCGCCGATGGTAGTCGATCCGCCTTGTTCGGCGTGCCTTCTTCGACCCCGGCCGCCGTCCGCCACGGCTCGGCCTGGCGCAGCACGCGCTGCGGAAACGGGATCTCGACGCCCGCCGCATCAAGCGCCGCAAGCACAGCCAGGTTGACCGCCGAGCGCACCGAACCCTGCCCGTTGTGCGGGTCGCCGATCCAGTAGTGGATCATCAGGTCGAGCCCATCCGCGCCGAAACCATTCAGAAGCACCGCTGGACCCGGATCTTTCAGCACGCGCGGAACGGTCGCGATCACCGCCACCAGCCGCGGGATCAGCGCGTTGACGTCGGTGCCGTAGGCGACCTGGAGCGGCGCAGTGATCACCACCCGCGCGTCGGCGAGCGTCAGGTTCTCAACCCGCTGCGTGATCAGTACCTCGTTGGGCACGAGCGCCTCGCGCCCGTTGAGCGCGCGGATCACGGTGTAGCGGGTGCGGATGTCGGTGATGCGGCCCTCGAAGCCATCGACCATCACCATGTCGCCGATCCGCAGCGCCCGCTCGGCAAGGATGACGAAGCCGCTGACGTAGTTGGCGGCGATCTTTTGCAATCCGAATCCGACGCCGACACCGATCGCGCCGCCGAGCACCGACAGCGCCGTCAGGTCGATGCCGACCGCCGACAGCGTGACGAGCAGACCGATGAACAGCAGCCCGATGCGCACCAGATTGGCGACGATCTTGCGCGTCGACAGCGACGTATTCGCGTCGCGTGTGAGCCTGCGCTCGATAACCGACGACAGCCACAGCATCAGCATGACGACGAGGCCGCCGGTGAGCACGCCGTGCAGCACGCCGCCGAGCGAGACCTGCGCGCCGCCCATGCGCCATTTGATATCGTCGAGCTGCTCGAGCAGCGGCTGCAAGATGCCCAGAACCCAGAGGACAACCGCGATCCAGGCGAGCCACGACACACTGCGCTCGGCGGAGAGCGCCCAGCGCGAATCGGGCAACGCGGCACGCAGCACCCGCACCGTGAGCCGGATCGCGACGAGCGACAGCAGAATCGGAACGACGACCTTGATCAGCGCCAGATGCGTCGCGCCTCTGAGCGCCTCGCGCGCGAGCAGCGCAAACACGAGCGCGAGCACCGGAAAGAGAACGCCGTCGAAGATCCGTGCGCCGAACAGCACGTCGCCGTCGATCGGAAACATGCGCCGCAATTGCCACGTGACGAACCACGCAAGCAGCAGGCACGCGGCAAGCGCGCCGAGCTCGATGAACACGCTCGCGCGCGTGAGGTCGGCGACAAGCGCGCCCAGCAGCGGGAACGTGGCGGCCACGTTCATATCCATCGACAAGCCCGTTCAGCGTTCAGAGATCGGCCAGCACGCGCAAGTGCACCGCGACGCTGCGCGCAAGCGCATCGAGCGCATAACCGCCTTCAAGGCACGACACGATGCGGCCCTGCGCGTAGCGTTCGGCAACCGCCTTGATGCGCCGCGTGATCCACTCGTAGTCGGTCTCGACCAGGCCGAGTTGCCCCAGGTCGTCCTCGCGATGCGCGTCGAAGCCGGCCGAGATGAAGATCATCTGCGGCTTGAACTCTTCGAGCCGCGGCATCCACATCGCCTCGATCATGTCGCGCACCTCGGGCCCGCGCGTGTAGGGCGGGATCGGCAGGTTGCACATGTTGGTGCCCATCGGCACCGCGCCGCTGTTCGGGTAGAGCGGATGCTGGAAGAAGCTCACCATCAGTATCCGCTCGTCGCCGGCGACGATGTCCTCGGTGCCGTTGCCATGGTGCACGTCGAAATCGACGATCGCGACGCGCTTGAGCCCATGCTTGACGAGCGCATGGCGCGCAGCGACAGCAACGTTGTTGAAGAAGCAAAACCCCATCGCCTGGCTGCGCGTCGCGTGGTGGCCGGGAGGTCGGATGGCGCAAAACGCGTTCTCGACCTCACCGGCGATCACCGCATCGGTCGCCGCGACCGCGGCGCCTGCGGCGCGCAGCGCGGCGCGCCAGGTGCCGGGGCAGGCGACGGTATCGGGGTCGATGTAGCGCGACTCGGTGCCGAGGCTGATTTGTTCCAGCAATTCCTCGAGCTCGCTCACGTAGCGGCTCTCGTGGGCCCTTGCAAGAGCCTCGATATCGACGAGCGGTGCCTCGCGCAGGTCGAACACGTCGAGCAAGCCGGTCGCGAGCAGATGGTCGTTGATCGCGTCGAGCCGCTGCGGGCACTCGGGGTGGCCGGCGCCCATGTCGTGCAGGCGGCAGTCCGGGTGGCTGTAGAGCGCAGTGACCATCGGCAATGAAAGCTACGAATTAGGGCCGCAAGGAGCGGGCTGATTGGCGAACGTCGAGGCGCAGTTTTCGGGTATTGTGAATCGCATGACAAATCCACTCGCCCTGCAACTCACCCGCCTCGTCGATCAGGTTAGCACGATCATCGTCGGCAAACGCTCGCAGATCGAGGACTGCGTCGCCTGCCTGCTCGCCGGCGGGCACCTGCTGATCGAGGATCTGCCGGGTGTGGGCAAGACGACGCTCGCGCACGCGCTCGCCGTCTCGCTCGGCCTGCGGTTCTCGCGCACCCAGTTCACCGCCGACCTGATGCCGACCGACCTCGTCGGGGTGAGCATCTACGAGCGCGGTCGCGAGGCCTTTGTTTTTCACCCCGGCCCGATCTTCGCCCAGGTGCTGCTCGCCGACGAGATCAACCGCGCCGGGCCGAAGACACAAAGCGCGCTGCTCGAGGCGATGGAAGAGCAGCAGGTGACGGTCGAGGGCGAAACGCGCCCGCTGCCGCGGCCGTTTTTCGTCATCGCGACCCAAAACCCGAGCGAGCAGATCGGCACCTTTCCGCTGCCCGAGTCGCAGCTCGACCGTTTCCTGATGTGCATCACGCTTGGCTACCCGGATATGGCTTCCGAACGCGCGCTGCTCGCGGGCGCTGACCGGCGCGAGGCGATCCAGCATCTTGCCGCCGTGATGTCGCCCGAGGAGTTGATCGTCGCCCAGCGCGCCGTGCTCGCGGTGCACGCGTCCGACGCCCTGCTCGACTATCTGCAGGCACTGATCGCGGCGACGCGCTCGGGTCGCTGGTTTGTCGAGGGGCTGAGCCCGCGCGCCGGCATCGGCGTGTTGCGCGCCGCGAAGGCGCACGCGCTGCTCGCGCGCCGCGACTACGTCGCGCCCGACGACATCCAGGCGATCCTGGCGCAGACGATCGCGCACCGCCTCGTCCCCGCGGCGGGCGCCGGCCGCGGCCGGCGCGAGCAGGTGCGGGCGATGATCGAAGCCGTCGCGTTGCCGTGACGCAGCGGCCAGACACCATAAGCGTGAGCCGCGCTTGACCACCCAGGCACTTCCCCAGCGCCACGGCTGGAGCGCGCGCCAGCGCTTTCGCGCCTGGTGGCAGGCGCGCGCGCCGCGCAGCGATACGCTGCTGCTGACGCAGCGCAACGTCTACATCCTACCGACGCGCGCCGGGCTGCTGTTCGCGTTCACGCTCGTCGTGCTGCTGCTGGCGTCAATCAACTACCAGCTCAACCTCGGCTATCTGCTCACCTTTATTCTGGCCGGCGCTGGCATTGTCTCGATGCACCTGACGCACGCCACGCTGCGTGCGCTGACGCTGCATTTGCACCCTGTCCCTGCCGTGCACGCGGGCGACGCCGCACTCCTCTCCGTCGTGCTGACGACGCCGGGCGCGGCGCGCTGGGGCATCGGCCTGCGCCTGCAATCGGCGCCGGCCGCGACGCTGAGTTGGATCGACGTGCCCGAGGGCGGTCAGGCGATGGCGCAGTTGAGCTTCGTGCCAACGCAGCGCGGCCTGCACGATATTCCTGCGCTCGTTGCCGAGACGCGCTTTCCGCTCGGCCTGTTCCGCGCCTGGGCGTATTGGCAGCCGGCGGCGCAACTGCTCGCCTACCCACGGCCCGAAAGCCCGGCGCCGCCGCTGCCGACAGCAAGCCCGACGCCGGCCGGGCCGGCCGTCGCACGGCGTGGCGACGGCGCAGAATTCGATGGCATCCGCGCCTACCGCCGTGGCGACGCACCGAAGCACATCGTCTGGAAGAAGGCGGCGCGCGCGCTCGAGAGCGGCGGTGAGCTCGTCAGCCGTGAAGCGAGCGGCTCGGCGCACCAGCAGTTGTGGCTTGCCTGGGAGCAGTGCGGCGCGCTGGCTGGCGAAGAGCGCCTGTCGCGACTCGCTGCATGGGTGATTGCCGCGCATCGCGCAGGCATCGATTTCGGCCTGCGCTTGCCCGGCATCGAGATGGCGTCCGCGCAAGGTGAAGCGCACCGCCGCGCCTGTCTGGAGGCACTTGCGCTATGGCAGTGATTGAGGCACGACCGGGGCTTGCGCAGTCGGTGATCTGGCCTGGCTGGCGACAACTGCCGCGCGAGGCGCGCGATACGTTGTTTCTCGTCGTCGTCATCGGCTGGACGGTGCTGCCGCACCTCTCGCACCTGCCGCTGTGGTGTGCGCTGCTCACCGGCGTCGTGCTGCTGTGGCGTGCGCGTCTTGCACTCACGAACGAGGCGCTGCCCAGCCGCTGGTGGCTCATCGCCGTGCTGTGCGTCGCCACGGGCCTGACGCTTTGGACGCACCGCACGCTGCTCGGCAAGGAGGCGGGCGTGACGATGCTCGTCGTGCTCGTCGCGCTCAAGACGCTCGAATTGCGCGCGCGGCGCGACGCGTTCGTCGTCTTCTTCCTCGGCTTCTTCGTCGTGCTGACCCAGTTCCTCTACTCGCAATCGCTGCCGGTCGCGCTAGCGATGCTGATCGCGGTCTGGGGACTCTTGACGGCGCTCGTGCTTGCGCACATGCCGGTCGGCCAGCCGGCGTTGCGTCAGGCGGCGCGGCTCGCGGCGCGCTGCGCGCTGCTCGGCGCGCCGGTGATGGTGCTGCTGTTCGTCCTCTTCCCGCGCATCGGGCCGTTGTGGGGGGTGCCGAACGATGGCCTGTCGACGACGGGCCTGTCGATGAACATGCAGATGGGGTCGATCGCCGAACTCGCGTTGGACGACAGCGTCGCGCTGCGGGTGCGCTTCACGGGCGCCGCGCCGCCGCCCGAGGCGCTCTATTTTCGCGGGCCGGTGCTGACGCGATTCGACGGCCGTGAATGGCTGCCGCTCGCACCTCGCTTCCTCCCCGCCGATCAGGCAGGCACCGAACTGCGCGGCAGTGGCCGCGCGACTGCCTACGAGATGACACTCGAGCCATCGCGCATCCCGCTGCTGCCGCTGCTCGAGGCGGCGCCCGAGGCACCGCAGGTCGAAGGTGTGCGCGTGCGCGCAACGGACGATCTGCAGTGGCGCACCGGCCGGCCGATCGCCGAGCGCGTGCGCTTCGACGCGCAAGCCTTGCTCTCTTTCAACTATGGCCCGCTTGAGCCCGTCGCCAACCTGCGCAACGACCTTGCACTGCCGCCAGGCGCCAACCCGCGCACGCTGGCGTGGGCCGAAGCGCTGCGCAGCGAAGCGCGCTTCGCGCAGGCCGACGCACCGACGCTCGTACGCGCCGTGCTCGACCACATCCGCAGCGCCGGCTTCGTCTATACGCTGACGCCGGGCCTCTACGCCGAAGACGGCGGCTTGAACGGCATCGACGAATTCTGGCTCGGCCGCCGCCAGGGCTTTTGCGAACATTACGCAGCCGCCTTCGTCGTCGTCATGCGCGCGATGGGCGTGCCGGCGCGCGTCG
>JBDTSN010000093.1:0-7071 GCA_039931145.1 Burkholderiales bacterium
CAAAGAGTTCGCGCCCGGCGTGCCGACCAAGAGCGGCGTCATGGTCGGCCTCGGCGAAACGGATGAAGAAATCCTGCAGGTGATGCGCGACATGCGCGCCCATGGCATCGACATGCTCACGATCGGCCAGTACCTCGCGCCGAGTGGTCACCATCTGCCGGTGCGGCGCTACGTGCACCCGGACACGTTCAAGATGTTCGAGCGCGAAGCGGCGGCGATGGGCTTTACGCACGCTGCCGTGGGTGCGCTCGTGCGGTCGAGCTACCACGCCGATCAGCAGGCACACGCGGCGGGTGTGACGGGCGTGGCCTAGGCGCTGGGCTGAAACCGCGCGTGCCCTTTCTGCATCGTTGCGCGTCGCGGCGTCACGAGCGCGACGCGTTCGGTCGGTGGCGCCTCAGGCGGGCGCCGCGAGCAGGCGTTCGATCCGCGCGCTGAGCGCAACAAAGTCCGGCGTGCCGACGATGCGTTCGGCGATTTCGCCGCGTTTGTCGATCACGAACGTGGTCGGCGTCGCCTCCACATTGCCGAAGCTCCTCGCAATTGCGCCGGTGTTGTCGATCGCGACGCCGAACGGAAGTCGGCGCGTCTCGGCGTAGTTCACCACCGAGGCCGGCGCGTCGTAGCTCATCGACACCGCAATCGTTTCGAAGCCGCGTGCCTTGAACTTGTCGTGCAGGGCGGCGATCTGCGGCATCTCTCGCACGCAACTCGTGCAAGTCGTGGCCCAGAAGTTGACCAGCACGACCTTGCCGCGCCACTGAGCACTGCTGTGCTGCGCGCCGTCGAGCAGCGTGTAGGCAACGGTCGGGGCTGCCTCATGGCGCGCCGGGATGACAGCCGCCGCGACGCCGAATGCAATCGCGATCACGATCGCAGCAAGTGCCGCAAGCAGGGTGCGAGAGGACTTCATCCGGGGTAGTGCAGCAGACATCAGCACGATTCTAGGCCGCGGTTGTCCCAGTCGTGCGCATCGCAGTCGTGCGCAGGGCCGACCTTCGTTCAGTCTTCAGCACAGGCGACGTTGCCGATGGCGCCGACGCATGGCGGCCGCCACGACCGATCAGCCCTGTCTTGACAGCTCAAACAGCAGCGCAGCCGGCAGCGCATGGGCGATGGCTTCGCGAGTGACGCGGCTCATGCTGATCGCGTCGGTGCGGCTCGTGGCCTGGGCGTCTTCGGTGATCTCGATGAATGCGAACTGCGGTACTTCGGCTGCGATGTCGCGGCGCAGCGCGGCAAAGTGCTCATCACAAAGGGGGGACTCGATGATGACGGCGTGCGGCAGGCCGTCGCGGCAGAAGTCGGCAGCCTGCGCGACCGAGTCGACGCAGTCGATCAGCAGGCCCATGTTGCGCAGGACGTCGCGAAGTTGCATGCGCAGCTCGCGTCGCTGCGCGACGACGAGCACGTGGCTGCCCGCAAGTGGCTTGGTGTTCAGCGATGGCGAAAAACCGTCGTCGAGCTCGACCATGCTGACGCCGTCCATTGTCTCGTTCACGGTGCGCGGGAACTCAAGCGTGAGCGTGGCGCCCTCGACGCCGATGCTGCGTTCGTGCGCAACGTCGAGCGTGAGCGCCGTCTGCTGCAGTAGCCGCCAGTGAACGGAGTCGAGCAGCGAAGCCTCGCCGGGTGTCGGTGCGCCGTCGTCGAGCTGATCGACGGGGCGATGCGCGAAGCGGCAGGACAGCCGCGCGTGCGCCGGCCAGGGTTTGATGTCGATCCGAAGCGCGATGTTCGAGCGCGTGCACTCGAGTGCCCAGTCGAGGGTGGTGTTGAGCAGGCTGAACAGAAGCGGCGCGTCGATAAGGATTTCGACCGACTTCGTCGCCGGCAGCGATTCGACGCTGATGCCGCGCGCCTGGATCTCGCGTGCCCGGTGCGTGAGCACGCCGGCCAGCATCTGCGCAAGGTCAACCCGCTCATGCGATTGGCGCACCCGCCCCGAGGCAAGGCGCGCGAGTTGTTGGCTCGCCATGCTGACCTGGCGCGCCTTCTCGACCTCCTCGCGTAGCGCGCGCAGGCTTTGGCGGTCGATGCGGCCGGTCGTCGTCAGCACGTTGATGCGCTCAAGCGCAGCGGTCAGTGGCGACGCGATCTCGGCGCCGAGCGCACCGACGAGATCGTGCCAATGCGCAGCCTCGAGGTTTTCGCCGGGTCTCGTCGTGCTGTCGTGTCGGGCGGATTCGATGTCTGACATGTCCATGACGCGTCTTTCCGGCAATCGGGTTTGGCATGTGCGCGCTGCGCCGCACTGGGGCTGCTTGTTGGTCAGGTTTCGTGCATCGAGGCAGTGAATCTTTGATGCGATCGACGATGGTGGAAGTCTGCGCGAATTGCAGCCGCTTCGAGCATGCGTCGGCATTCATCGCGTCGGGATGAACGTCGCCTGCGTGAACAATTCACGCGCGGCCTGCCGCGGATTCGAGCGCGCTGCGATGCGGGGCGCGCACCTGCCGCCGACGATAATCGGCAGATGCGTCGCGTCTTGCTGATTGCAACCATGCTCGGCGCATCGATCGCCGCATGCACGCCCGCGTTCGACTGGCGCGAAGTGCGACCCGAGGGGAGCGACGCCGCACTCCAGCTCCCATGCAAGCCGGAGAGCCGCACGCGCGTCGCGATGCTCGGCGACGCGGCGGTCTCGATGACGATGGTGTCGTGCAGTGCGCAAGACCTGACCTTCGCGCTCGTCCACGCTGATCTCGGCGATCCGGCGCGCGTGACGCCTGCGCTGGTCGCGATGCGCACGGCGCTCGCCACCAATGCAGAGGCACGCGAGGTGAAAGCCGAGCCGTTCGCGCTGGCCGGAATGACGCCCAACGATCATGCGGTGCGCGTGCGCTATGCGGGGCGGTCGCCAGAGGGCGCACCGATCGAGGAAGAAGCCGCCTTCTTTACCCGCGGGATGCGCGTTTATCAGGCAGCGGTACTTGGCGCGGCCCTGGACGCACAAGCCGTTGACGTGTTCTTCGACAATCTGCGGCTTGGCTCATGACGCCGATGAGCGATCTGCTACCGCGGCGCACCGTGGTGGCGATGTTCCTGAGCTTCGCGCTCGCCTACTTCTTGTCCGCAATCCTGCGCGCGGTCATCGCGACGCTTGCGCCTGAGTTCAGTGCGGAACTCGATCTGGGTGCCGCCGATCTGGGGCTGCTTGCGGGCGCCTTCTTTCTGGGCTTCGCGAGCACGCAGTTGCCGCTCGGCAACGCGCTCGACCGGCACGGCCCCAAACGCGTGCAGCTGACGATGCTGGCGCTGGCCGTGATCGGCTGTGCGCTGTTTGCCTCTGCGCGCAGTTTCGCCGGGCTGATCGCGGCACGTGTGTTGATCGGGATGGGCGTGAGCGCCTGCCTGATGGCGCCGATGACGAGTTTCCGGCGTCACCTGGCACCGACAACGCAAGTGCGCGCTGCCTCGTGGATGTTGATGACGGGCTCTTCGGGCATGGTCGCCTCGACGCTGCCGGTGCAGTGGATGCTGCCGCTGCTTGGCTGGCGCGGTCTGTTCTGGGCAATGGCCGGATGCCTGCTGCTGTCGATGTTTGCAATCGGCTGGCTGGCGCCGCGTGACGCCGCACCGCCGCAAGCAAAGCTCAGGTCGTCTGCCGTGGCCGACTACATGCAAGTCTTTCGGCACCGCACTTTTCTTCGCCTGATGCCGAGCGGCTTCTTTCACTACGGCGGGTTGATCGCACTGCAGGCGCTGTGGATCGGGCCCTGGTTGTCGCACGTTTGCGGATGGTCGCCGAGGGAGGCGGCGCAAGGCCTGTTCGTGCTCAACGTTTGCATGCTGCTGGCCTTCCTGTCCTGGGGCGTGCTCGTGCCGCGGCTCTTCGCGCGCGGCTGGACGGCGCAGTCGCTGATGCGCTACGGCGTGCCGCTGAGCCTTGGTGTGCTGCTGCTCGCGCTCGCACTCGGCGAGGGTGCCGGCGTCGTCGCGTGGACCTTGTTCTGCGTCGGCAGCACGGTTGTCACCTTGACGCTTCCCACGGTCGGGCAGGCGTTCGGCGCGGCGCTGGCGGGGCGCGCACTCTCCGCCTTCAACCTCGTGATCTTCTCCGGAGTGTTCGTTCTGCAGTGGGCGATCGGCGGTTTGATCGACGTTCTTGGCGCACTCGGTTGGACGACGCTCGAGGCCTATCGTGGCGCGTTCGGGATGATGGCCACAGGCTGCATCCTGTCGTATTTGTGGTTTCTTTGGTTCGACGATTCGTGCGCTGTGCAACCCTTCGCCGCAGCTGCCGACTGAACTGGCGATAATTTGCCGCCATGCCCGGAATCCTGATCATTGCCCACACGCCCTTGGCGGCGGCGTTGAAGTCGGTCGCGATGCATGCCTATCCGGATTGCGCGCGCAAGATCGAAACGCTCGACGTGGCCGCCGCCGACACCGTCGATGCAGTCGAGGCTCGCGCCCGCACGCAGTTGCAGCGTGTGCTGGCTCCGGATGCACTCGTCTTCACCGACGTGTTCGGCGCAACCCCTTGCAACGCCGCGCAACGCTTGGCCGGCAACCCGCGTGTCAGGGTGCTGGCCGGCGTCAACGTGCCGATGCTATGGCGTTGCCTGTGCTACGAGAACGACTCGCTCGACGCCCTGGTCGCGCGCGCGATGGACGGTGCGGGCAAGGGCGTAATGCAAGTGGCCGCCACGCGCCCACAGAATCAGACTCTCAAAACAGGCAGCGATGATCAGGTCCACGATCACCATCAATAACAAGCTCGGCTTGCATGCCCGAGCCTCGGCCAAGTTCACGAAGCTCGCCGCGTCGTTTCGCAGCAATGTTTTCCTCAGTCGCAATGGGCGGCGCGTGAACGCCAAGAGCATCATGGGCGTGATGATGCTTGCCGCGGGCATGGGAAGCGAGATCGAGATCGAGACCGAGGGCGACGATGAGCGGGCCGCCATGGAGGCGTTGCGCGCGCTGATCAGCGACAGGTTCGGCGAAGCGGAGTGAGTTCGAGATGGTGCCGTCTGGCCGCGCAGAGTTCGCAAAATTTGCGCCTCGCCGGCCGGCGCGCTGCTACGATTCCCGCATGAGTTTCCAGGTCTTCGGAGTTCCGGTGTCGCGTGGCGTCGCCATCGGGCGCGCGATGCTGGTGGCATCGAGTCGCGTCGATGTGGCGCACTATTTCATCGACGAGCCTCGCGTCGAGGCCGAGATCGAGCGGCTGCGCAGCGCGCGCAACACCGTCGCCAACGAACTCGGCACGCTCCAGCGCGCCATGCCCGCCGAGGCGCCGGCCGAGCTGTCGGCGCTGCTCGACGTGCACCTGATGCTGTTGCACGACGACACACTCACCAGCGCGACACGGCAATGGATCAGCGAGCGTCACTACAACGCGGAATGGGCGTTGTCGGCGCAGCTCGAGGTCCTCGCGCGGCAGTTCGACGAGATGGAGGACGAGTACCTGCGCGAGCGCAAGGCCGATATCGAACAAGTCGTCGAGCGGCTGCTTCGGGCGCTGGCTCGTGCGCCATCGCTGATGGGTGCGGCCACCGACGGCGCGCGTGACTTCGGAGGCGAGGACCCGCTCGTGCTCGTCGCCAACGACATCGCGCCGGCCGATATGTTGCAGTTCAAGCGCAGTGTGTTCACCGGCTTCATCACGGACGTTGGCGGCAAGACATCGCACACCGCGATCGTCGCCCGCAGCCTTGACATCCCGGCCGTCGTCGGCGCGCGCGAAGCGAGCCGCCTCATTCGTCAGGACGACTGGGTCGTGATCGATGGCGACGCAGGCATCGTGGTCGTCAATCCGTCGCCGATCGTGCTTGAGGAGTACCGATTCAGGCAACGCCAGATCGACCTTGAGCGCGAGAGCCTGTCGCGACTGCGCCATACCCCTGCGGTGACGCTCGACGGTGAACGCATCGAACTGCTGGCCAACATCGAGCAGCCGGCTGACGCGGCGGCCGCGCTGCAGGCCGGTGCCGTCGGCGTCGGGCTTTTTCGCAGCGAGTTCATGTTCATGAACCGCGCCGGCGACCTGCCTGGAGAAGAAGAGCAGTTCGAGGCCTACCGTGCGGCAGTGGTGGCGATGCAGGGAATGCCGGTGACGATCCGCACCGTCGACGTCGGCGCCGACAAGCCGCTCGACCGGATGTCGTTCAGTGAACTGCGCCATGAACACGCGCTCAATCCGGCGATGGGGCTGCGCGCCATCCGCTGGAGCTTGTCGGAGCCAGCGATGCTCCGCCAGCAACTGCGCGCGATTCTGCGCGCAAGTGCGTTCGGCAAGGTCAAACTGCTCGTGCCCATGTTGGTCCACTCAAGCGAGATCCGGCTCACTTTCGATGCGCTTGCCCGCGCGAAACAGCAGCTCGTCGATGCGCATCGTTCCTTCGGCAACGTTGAAGTCGGCGCCATGATCGAAGTGCCGGCTGCTGCGCTCATCTTGCCGACCTTCCTGCGCCATTTCGACTTCGTCTCGCTCGGGACCAACGACCTCATTCAGTACACGCTGGCGATCGACCGTGCTGACGAGACGGTCGCCCATCTCTACGACCCTTGGCATCCGGCGGTATTGCAACTGATCGCGCGCACCATCGCCCAGGCGCGCGCAATGGGAAAGGGTGTCAGTGTGTGCGGCGAGATGGCCGGCGACACCGACTTCACGGAACTGCTGCTGGCGATGGGGCTGCGAAGCTTTTCGATGCACCCGTCTCAGATCGCCTCGGTGAAGCAACGCATCCTGCGCGCGGATACGCGTCGACTCGGCGAGGGGCTTGCTGCTGTGCTTGCTAGCGATGAGCCCGGCGCGGCGTGTGCTCAGATGCTTGGGAACCGTGCCCGCATGAACGGCGATGGCGTGGGTGTGGGTGTGGGTGTGGGTACGATCGATGCATGAAGCCAACGGGCGTGGCTGCTGAACATGCTACAGTCGCTGTCTTCGCAGATAGTTTGGCCCCGCAAAGCATGCACGGGCAACGCTAAAAGTGAAGTCAGGGGATGCCGCCAAAGACCCGGCGCTTGACACGGGATAGAAAAACGTGCGAGAATCGTCCTCTTAGCTGATAACGCCAAGTGTGTGTCAGTGCAGCCGCAAGGCAACGCTCTTTAACAATC
>JBDTSN010000094.1:0-7063 GCA_039931145.1 Burkholderiales bacterium
GCAAGGCGCAAACCGCAGCCATAGCCGTAGCTATGGCGAGGATTTGCAACGCAGCCATCGGGACGAAGACGCGGTTTCATGTTTCGAAATCTCTGTGGCGGTGTACTAGCGCCCCACACTTTCCCGGAGCCTCCATGCGTCTGCCCCTGTCCCTGCTGGCCGTCCTCGCAATCGTGTTGCCGGCGCAACTGTTCTTGCACGCGTCGGCAGCGGCGGCGACGGCGCCCGCGGCCGAGGCGCGCGTGATCGTCACCTTCAAGGCCGATTCGGCGATCGCGCGCCAGCAAGTGCTCGGCTCGTCGAGCCGCGCCGAGTCGGCCGCGCAGCGCAGCACCGAGCGCGCCGGTGTGCTCGGCAAGCGCATTCGCCTCGCATTGCGCGGCGGTGCCAACGTGTCGGAGCGCACCCAGGTCGTGTTCGCCAGCGGCATCAGCTCGGCGCAGCTGGTGGCAACACTTGCCGTCGACCACGATGTGGAATCGGTCACGATCGACGTGCGCCGCCATCGCTACAGCGCGCCGAACGACCCGCTCTATGCCGCGGGCCAGCCGGCCGTTCCCGGCCCGGTCGTCGGCCAGTGGTATCTGCGCGCGCCGGCGGGGGACGTGAAGTCTGCGATCGACGCCGAGGCAGCGTGGGCGGTGACGACCGGCAACCCGAACGTGATCGTCGCCGTGCTCGACACCGGCGTACGCTTCGACCATGCGGATCTGGCGGCCAAGCTGCTGCCGGGCTACGACATGATCTCGGACGCCGTGATCGCCGGCGACGGCGATGGCCGCGACGCCGATGCGAGCGACCCGGGCGACTTCGTCTCGGCGGCCGACAAGAAGGCGCATCCATCCACCTTCGATGGCTGCACAGTCGAGGACAGCTCGTGGCACGGCACGCAGACGGCGAGCCTCGTCGGCGCGGCGACCGGCAACGGCATCGGCATGGCGAGCATCGGCCGCAAGGTGCGGGTGCTGCCCGTGCGCGTGCTCGGCAAGTGCGGCGGCTACGACTCGGACATCCAGGCCGCGATGCGCTGGGCGGCGGGGCTCGACGTGCCGGGCGTGCCGTCGAATCCGACGCCGGCGGCCGTCATCAGCATGAGCCTCGGCAGCGACGGCGCGTGTTCGAGCGCCTACGTCACGGTCGTGAAGGACGTGACGGCCGCCGGCACGCTCGTCGTCGCCGCGGCCGGCAACAGCGCCGGGCGCGCGGTCGGCACGCCCGCCAACTGCCCGGGCGTGATGGCGGTCGGCGGCTTGCGCCAGGTGGGCGCCAAGGTCGGCTACTCGGATCTCGGGGCGCAGGTTGCGATAAGCGCCCCGGCCGGCAACTGCGTCAACGTCGACGCGAACGAGCCCTGCCTCTTTCCGATCGTCACCGCGCTCAACGCCGGCAAGACGTTGCCGATCGCGAAGAGTTCGATCTACAGTGACGCATGGGACTTCTCGGCCGGGACGAGCTTCGCCGCGCCGCTCGTCGCCGGCACGGCGGCCCTGATGGCGTCGGCACGCCCCGCAGTGCAGCCGGCGGACTTGCGCAGCCTGTTGCAATCGAGCGCGCGGCCGTTCCCGAAGACGGGCGGCGACAACGGCGACGCCACGGTGGTGCCGGTGTGCAAGGCGCCGGGTGACTTCGATCAGTCACAGTGCTATTGCACTACGAACACCTGCGGCGCGGGCATGCTCGACGCCGGAGACGCACTGAAGCGGGCGGCGGCGCCGGGCTCGGTGATCGCGCGCTTCACCATCACGCCCGGCGCGCCGATGCCGGGCGACACGATCACGCTGAGCGCCGCCAGCAGCTTCGTCGGCCCGGGCCGCAAGGTCGCGAGCTGGCGCTGGGAGCTGACGGACGGTGGCGGCATCGTCGATGGCTTCACGGGCGCGACGAACAAGGCGACGGCAGACGTGATCGCGAACGCGAGCGGGACCTTCAGCGTGCGCGTGACGGTGACCGACGATCTGGGCGCTAGCGCGCTTGTCACCGACAGCATCGCCGTCGCGTGGCCGGCGTCGTCGGGCGGTGGTGGTGGCGGCGGTGCGCTCGGGCCGGCGTGGCTTGCCGGGCTGCTCGCGTCGGTGATCGCCGTCGGCCGCGCCCGACGCCGCGAAACTGGGCTGCGAAGACCCGTTTGTTGACCGATTTGCTGCGGGCCTGAGCCGGCCATCATCGCCACCAGGCGCGCCCGTTCCAGGGTGCAGCCGTGTGCGGTGGCGAGGGGGCAGCGGTGTGTCGTGAACGAATCAATTCAAAGTGCGCGGCAATGCGCATCAGCGTCCGCGGAAGTGTGGCGCGGCATATCGCGCGCGCGGTCGCGGCCGCTGTCTTCGGCTGCGCCGCGCTCGCCGCCTGGGCGGTGCCTGCCGAGGACGAGCCCCGCCCCGCAAACGGTCTGATCGTCAAACTGAAGGACGCGCCGACACACGAGCGCGCGCAGGCGCTTCATGTTGGCCATGCGCTCGAGGATGGCGGCGGCGCGCGTCTGCAGCGTGTGCTCGGGACGGTGGGCATCGCGCGCTATCGCTCGCAGCCGGCCGGTCGCGCGGCGCTGCGTCTGGATTTCGGTCGTGTCCTCAAGGGTGAGGACGCCGCGCGCATCGCCGCGCAACTGCGTGTCAACCCCGAGGTCGAATGGGTCGTCGCCAACGAGCGTGAGCAGCGGCTGCAAGGCGCGCCGAACGACCCCTACTACGCTCAGCAATGGTGGCTGGGCAATCCCGGCGGCAGCAACTCGAACGCCTTGGCGGCTCGCCTGCGCGGGGTGCCTGGTTTCCAGGGCGCGTGGGCGCGCGAGGCGGGGCGCGCGAGCGCCGTCGTCGCCATCCTCGACACCGGTATCACGGCGCATCCGGATCTCGCTGGCCACGTGCTGTCGGGCTACGACTTCGTGTCGACGATCGAGTACGCGAACGACGGCGACGGGCGCGACGCCGACGCGAGCGACCCTGGCGATTGGGTGAGCGCAGGCGACCAGTTCAGCGCACCGACGCCATTCGACGGCTGCGAAGTTCAAGACAGCTCGTGGCACGGCACGCAGATCGCGGGCATCGTCGCCGCCGTGACCGGCAACGGGACCGGCGTTGCGTCGGCGAGCTGGGATGGGCGCGTGCTGCCGGTGCGCGTCGCCGGCAAGTGCGGTGCCGAGGTCGCCGACATCATCGACGGCATGCGATGGGCGGCAGGCCTTGCGGTGGCGAAGGGCGGCGGCGGCTTTCTGCCGCAAAACCCAAACCCGGCGCGCATCGTCAGCATCAGCTTCGGCAGCAGCGCAGCGTGCAACCCGGCGTATCAGGCGGCGATAGACGAGCTCGCCGCGCACGGCGTCGTCGTCGTCGCCGCGGCCGGCAACCAGCATGCGGCGCCGATGCGACCGGCCAACTGCAACGGCGTGATCGGCGTCGCGGCGCTGAACCGCGACGGCTTCAAGACGACGTACTCGAACTTCGGCGCCGAGCTCGTCGTCGCGACGGTTGGCGGCGACCCGGACGACGAAGGCGCGTGGGGCGCGATCCTCGGCGGCGACGGCATCGTCACGCTCGACAACGCAGGCCGCGCCGGCCCGGGGACCGGCCGCTACGCGCGTGTCTTCGGATCGAGCTATTCGGCGCCGATCGTCGCCGGCGCGATCAGCCTGATGCTGAGTGCGAACCCGCACCTGACGCGGGACCAGATCTTCGCCGGATTGCGCCAGAGTGCGCGCCCGCACGTCACATCACCCGTGATAGCCGCGTGCTCGGCCGACAACCCGGGGCGCTGCATCTGCACGACGCAGACCTGCGGCGCCGGCATTCTCGACGTCGCCGAGGCGGTGCGCTATGCGCAGACGATGGCCGATCGCTCGGTCTACGCGCCCAAGCGCTGGCCCGTCGAGGTGATCGCGAACGCCGAGGTCAGCGCCGCCGTCGCACTCGGCGTCGATCTGCCGCCCAACGCGAGCGCGCTCACGTCGGCAGGCGGGGGCGGCGGTGCGCTCGGGCCGCTCTGGCTGCTCGGCCTGACGTTATCGGTCGTCGCGGTCGCGCATGCGTTTCGTCAGCGCGGCTGAGAAGGGGCACGGCGCGGCGGGCGCGACGTCTCCGCGCTGAGGTACGAGCCTTCGACAGCCGACGCTTACGGGGCTATTTCGCGCAGGGCGCAAAGGCCTTGCCGAGCGGCGCAGCAGCGCCGTCGATCTGTGCCAGCCGCGCTGTGAGCGTGGCATCGGTGTCTTCGATGCGCAACATGGCACCACCGCTCTGTTGCTCGCGCCGCGCGATGCGCGCTGTCTGCACCCCCCGTTCACGCCATTGCGCGAGCGCGGCATCGGCCTCGGCCATGGTTAAAGGGCCGGCTTCAAGGCACGTTGCAGCCGCCACAGCCGACCCCGCCATCGCCGCAACGCCCGCCGCGCCGGGCAGCACGCGCAGCAACTGCGGCTGGAACTGGCGCGCCATGCGCTCGGGTTCATGGTCGCCCGCGGCGCGCGCGCCGGTCAACGCGTCCAGCCAACCCTGAGACCAGATGAAAAAGCCGAGGTTGGCGAGCACCAGCAGCAGCGCGAGCGCGCGCAGCTTCATAGTGCGATCGATGGGATCGTGTCCGGGCCTGAAGCCGGTCGCACGCTGACTTCACCGCTCGAGATCGCGTGCAGCACGCCGTCCGCGGTCTCGATCAGCAGCGCGCCGTTGACGTCGACGCCGCGTGCCGTGCCTTCCGGCATGTCGGCGGCGGTCGTTCGCACCGCCTCGCCGCGCAGCATGTCGCGCACGGCGTAGCGGTCGGCGAAGGCAGCGAAGCCTTCGCGCTCGAAGGTCTGCAAGGCCTCCACCAGGGGGAGCGCGACGCGCGCCAGCGTCGCCGGTGCGGTGGCGTCGGGGTAGATTTCAGCGATCGACGCAAGGCGGCCATGCAGATCGAGCGGCAATGGCTCGGGAAGGGCCGCGATATTGAGGCCGATGCCGATCACCGCCAGGCGCTGCCGGCCGGAGAGCAGCGTTTCGATCAGGACGCCGCCGAGCTTGCGCCCGAGGCTGCCGTCGGCGGGCGGGCCTTGCTCCGCGGGCGGGGTCAACCACAGGTCGTTCGGCCACTTCAGCGCGAGCCGCGGCGTCGAAGGCGTGGCCTCGGGCTGCAAGGCGTAAGCGAGCGCAACGCCCACAGCGAGCGACAGGCCGGACCAGTCAGACGGCGCAAGCGGCAGCGCAAGTGAGAATGTGAGCGACGCACCGCGCGCCGATCGCCAGCCGCGGCCGAGCCGGCCGCGGCCGGCGGTTTGGTGCTCGGCGACGAGCAGACAGGGTTGCATATCGGCCTGACGCCGGCCGACACGATCGCTCTCGTCGGGCAGGCTGTCGAAACCGCTATTGCGCGCGTTGGGCGCGATCCGTGCGCGCTCGAGCAGCACGGTATTGGTCGAGGGCGCGCGCGCCAGCACTTCGACGCTCAGCCCCGGCAGCTTCGGCTCGAGCAGTGCCCAGAGCTCTTGCGCACCCCAACGCCAATGGCCGGTGCCGGCTGCGGCGCTTCGGCTTGTCGTCATCGTTTGGGCGCGAGCATCGTGCCCCGGCAGTGCGGCGAACCGCAGCGGCATTCGAACTGCTTCTTCAGCTTCTTCGTGTAGCGTTCGTCGATGACGAGGCCGTAGTCGTAGAAGAGTTCCTCGCCGGGCGCGATGTCGGTGAGTGCGTTGACGAAGACGCGGCCATCGACTTCATCGGCCTCGCAGTTGGGGGTGCACGCGTGGTTGATCCAGCGTGCCGCGTTGCCGCTGACACTCGCGTCGATGACGTGCTTGTCGTCGATGTGGAAGTAGAAGGTGTGGTTCGGATCGGTCGGGTCGTGCGGGTGGCGGCGCAGCGCCTCGCGCCAGGTGATGATTTCGCCGAGATACTCGATGACGCGCGCGCCCTTCGCGATTGGCGCCACGGCAAAGACGCCCTTGCCGTGCACGCCTGAGCGGCGTACCTGGATGCGCCGCGCGCTCTTGCGCGGGGTCGCAGGCCGATCCGTCTCTTCCGACGCTTCGGCCCCGCTGCCGTCTTGAGGGTGCTTTTCCGAAGCAGCTTGCGTCATGGTCGAGTTTGGGTACATTGAATTCATGGGTGCGCGCGTGCGCACCTGTGCAGGCGCGCGCACGCGTGAGGGCAGATTGTAGGCAGGCGCGACAGCGCACAAAACAAAGAGAGAACAAGGTCACCATGGGAAAGTCACTCATCATTGCGGAGAAACCGTCCGTCGCGCAGGACATCGTGCGCGCACTGACGCCGGCGAGCGGCAAGTTCGACAAGCACGAGGATCACTTCGAGAACGACAACTACGTCGTCACGTCGGCGGTCGGCCACCTGGTCGAGATCAAGGCGCCGGAGGAGTTCGACGTCAAGCGCGGCAAATGGAGCTTCGCGAACCTGCCGGTGATCCCGCCGCATTTCGACCTGGCGCCGATCGACAAGGCGAAGAGCCGGCTGAACGCGGTCGTGAAGCAGATCCGGCGCAAGGACGTGAGTTCACTCATCAACGCCTGCGACGCGGGGCGCGAGGGCGAGCTGATCTTTCGCCTCATCGTGCAGTACGCGCAGCCGGCGAAGGGCAAGCTCGACAAGCCGGTGCAGCGCCTGTGGCTGCAGAGCATGACGCCGGCTGCCATCCGCGAAGGCTTCGAGAAACTGCGCAGCGACAAGCAGATGCTGCCGCTGGCAGATGCCGCGCGCTGCCGATCGGAGGCCGACTGGCTCGTCGGTATCAATGGAACGCGGGCGATGACAGCGTTCAATTCGCGCGACGGCGGGTTCTTCCTGACCACCGTCGGGCGGGTGCAGACACCGACGCTGTCGGTCGTCGTCGAGCGCGAGGAGAAGATCAGGAAGCACATCGCGCGCGACTACTGGGAGGTGCGCGCAACTTTCGATGCTCAGGCCGGACAGTACGACGGCAAGTGGTTCGATCCGGCATTCAAGAAGAACGAGGATGGGGAACGGCGCGCCGACCGCATCTGGAACGAACGCGACGCGCAGGCTGTGGCGGATGCGGTGCGCGATCAGCCGGCCGTCGTCACCGAAGAGGCCAAGCCGAGCACGCAATCGAGCCCGCTGCT
>JBDTSN010000095.1:0-7061 GCA_039931145.1 Burkholderiales bacterium
TGATCGCGGCAAAGAATTCGCGGTCCTGCAACTCGATGCCGTTCATCGAGACCGCTACTTTCGACACGTCGATCTTCTCCTCCTTGCCGTTGAAGAGATCGTCGTAGCGCGCGATATACGTCGCGCTGTCACCGATGTAGCGAAAGAAGGTGCCGAGCGGCCCTTCGTTGTTGAAACTCAAGGACAGCGTGCAGATCGCGCCATTGCCCGCCTTCAACTGGATGCTCATGTCCATCGCAATGCCGAGCGTCGGATGAATCGGCCCCTGGATCGCGTTCGCCTGCACGATCTCGCTGCCGCACTGGTAGGCGAACAGATCGACCGTGTGCGCCGCGTGGTGCCACAGCAAATGGTCGGTCCAGCTGCGTGCCTGGCCGAGCGCGTTCATGTTCGTGCGGCGGAAGAAATACGTCTGCACGTCCATCTGCTGGATGTTGAATTCGCCCGCCGTGATGCGCTGGTGCACATACTGATGGCTCGGGTTGAAGCGCCGCGTGTGGCCGCACATTGCGATGCGACCGGCCTGCTTTTGCGACGCGACAACGGCCTTGGCATCGGCAAGCGAATCGGCGAGCGGAATCTCGACCTGAACGTGCTTTCCCGCCTTCAGGCAGGCGATCGCCTGCGACGCATGCATCTGCGTCGGCGTGCACAGGATGACGGCGTCGACTTCCTTTAACGCCAGGCTGTCGGTGAGGTCGGTCGTGACGTACTTGATGCCGTAGGTGTCGGCCACCGTCTTCGTCTTGTCGAGTTCGCGGCTGACGAGTGAGACGACCTCGACGCCATCGATCAGCTTGATTGCATCCAGGTGCTTGATGCCGAACGCGCCTGCGCCGGCGAGGGCTACTTTGATGGTCATGCCAACCTCCGCCGAGCCGCCTCAAGGAGGTTGGAGCCCCCTCGGGGGGCAGCGAACGAGAGTGAGCTTGGGGGCTTCATGCAACGCCGAGCCGCCTCAAGGAGGTTGGGGCCCCCTCGGGGGGCAGCGAACGAGAGTGAGCTTGGGGGCTTCATGCTAGTTTTCCAGAATCAGATGGCCGACGGCGGTGTTCGACGCCGGCACGTGGAAGAAGCGGTGCGCGACGGTCGGCGGCTTGCCGCCTGCCACATCCGCCATCGCACCCCTTGCGATCAGCCACATCACGAGCTCGATGCCTTCGGAGCCCGCCTCGCGAACGTATTCGATGTGCGGCATCTTCGAAAGCTCCTCGGGATCGGCGATCAGGCGATCCAGAAACCGGTTGTCCCACTCGGCGTTGATGAGCCCCGCGCGCGGCCCCTGCAACTGATGGCTCATGCCGCCGGTGCCCCAGATCTGCACATTGAGCGGCGCGTCATAGGACTCGATCGCGCGCCGGATCGCCTGCCCGAGCATGAAGCAGCGCCGGCCCGACGGCACCGGGTACTGCACGACGTTGACGGCGAACGGAATCACCTTGCACGGCCACGCGTCGGGTTCGCCGCACATCAACGACAAGGGCACGGTGAGGCCGTGATCGACGTCCATCTTGTTGACGATCGTGAGGTCGAAGTCGTCCTGAATTACGCTTTGCGCGATGTGCGAGGCAAGCTCCGGGTGGCCGATCACCGTCGGTACCGGGCGCGCGCCGTAGCCTTCGTCGGCGGGCGCGAATTCGGCCGCGGTGCCGATCGCGAAAGTCGGGATCATGTCGAGGTTGAAGGCCGTCGCATGGTCGTTGTAGACAAGGAAGATCACGTCCGGCGTGTTCTTCTTCATCCACTGCTTCGAGAAGTCGTAGCCCTTGAACATGGGCTGCCAATAAGGCTCGGCGGTCTTCTTCTGGTCGATCGCTGCCCCGATCGCTGGCACGTGCGAGGTATAGACGCTTGCGGTGATCCTGGCCATGGTCATGCCTTTCCTTTGGCCGCGCTCGCACCCTGCGGCTGGCGGTGCGCCTGGGCGTCGCCGTCTTCGCCAATGAAGCGGTTGCCCTCGATCGAGCGACCGCCCTTGACCATCATGTCGCGGTACTCCGCTTCGGTCATCCCCGTCATGCTGCCGGCCATCTGCTGAAAGCTCAGGCCGTGGGTGGCACCCATCTTGGCGAGGAAATAGATGTTGCCGCCGAGCGCCATGCAGCGGTTCAGGTCGCGCGCCAGCACGGCCAGCTTCTGCTCTTCGGTCATCGGCCATTCGTCGAGATACGCCCGCTCGTCGGCCTTGAAGCGCTTGCGGTTCTCGGCCTTCATCAGCGACATGCAGAACTGGTTCAGGTGGTAGCCCTTGCGGGACTGATCGGCGTCGAAGATCGTCGTCCCCGGCACATCGAGATAGGGTTTTTGCAATGCCATCAGCGATTCTCCATGGCGAGACCGGCATCACCGCCGGGCCGCCCCAAGGTGATGCCAGCCCCCGCGGGGGGTGGCGAAGGCGCGAAGCGACAAGCCTGGGGGCTCACGATTCTTCGGGCCAGTAAAGGCGCATCGGGTTGTCCACGAGGAGCTTCTTCTGAAACTCGGGTGTGACCGCGATGTGCGGGATGAAGTCGACCAGCAGCCCGTCGTCGGGCATGTGATCCTTCAGGTTCGGATGCGGCCAATCGGTTCCCCACAGCACGCGATCCGGGAAAGTCTCGACGATGCGGCGCGCGAAGGGCGCGACATCGCGGTACGCGGCCTGCTCGCCATGCGTTTGTCCGGGAATGGCCTTCGGCCCGGTGACGGAGAGCCGCTCCGGGCAGCTCACCTTGCTCCACACGTTCGGGTGCTCGCGCATGAACTTCACGAACAACTCGAATTGCGGGCCATCCACGGGCAGGCTCACGTCGGGGCGGCCCATGTGATCGACCACGATTGTTGTCGGCAGCTTAGTGAAGAAAGCCCACAGCTCGGGCAGATCGACCGCCTCGAAGTAGATCACCACGTGCCAGCCGAGCGGGGCGATGCGTGCGGCGATCTCCATCAGCTCATCGCGTGGCGTGAAGTCGACCAGGCGCTTGACGAAGTTGAAGCGCACGCCGCGCACGCCGGCCGCATGCAGCGATTGCAGCTCGGCGTCGGTGATCGAGCGCTTGACGGTCGCGATGCCGCGCGCCATCCCGTTCGAATGCACGAGCGCATCGACCATCGCCCGGTTGTCGGCGCCATGGCAGGTCGCCTGCACGACGACGTTGCGTGCAAAGCCGAGGTGGTCGCGCAGCGCGAAGAGCTGCGCCTTGCTCGCGTCGCAAGGTGTGTACTTGCGCTCCGGCGCAAACGGGAACTCAGCGCCCGGCCCGAACACGTGGCAGTGAGCGTCGACGCTGCCGGGCGGCAGCGCGAAGCACGGCTTGCTCGGGCCGGCGTACCAGTCGAGCCAGCCGGGCGTCTTCGTGAAGGGCGTCGGCATCGTTGTCGGTGTCTGCGTCAACGTCGTCAAATGTGCGCTCCCTCGAACGGCATCCCGGCGTACTGCTCGGCGACGCTCGCGTGCGCGTGATGCGAAGTCGCGAGGAAGTTGAGCTCGGCTTCCTGCGCGCGCTGGTCGAACTCGCTCATGTTGGGGAAACGGTGCATCAGGTTCGTCAGCCACCACGAAAAGCGCACCGAACTCCAGACCCGGCGCAGCGCCATCTCGCTGTAGCTGTCGAGCATCGCGTCCGAGCCGTGGTTGAAGTGACTCGTGAGTGCGCGCGACAGATAGAACACGTCGGATATCGCGAGGTTGAGCCCCTTCGCTCCCGTCGGCGGCACGATGTGCGCCGCGTCGCCGGCGAGGAAGAGGCGCCCGTGGCGCATCGGCTCGGCGACGAAGCTGCGCAGCGGCGCGATCGACTTCTCGATCGACGGGCCGGTGACGATTGCGTCGGCGATCTCCTTCGGGTAGCGCGACTTCAGCTCTTCCCAGAAGCGATCGTCCGACCAGTCCTCGATCCGATTGTCGAGCGGCACCTGGATGTAGTAGCGGCTGAGCATCGAATGCCGCATCGACGCGAGCGCAAAGCCGCGCGGGTGGTTCGCGTAAGTCAGGTGCTCGATCGGCGGCGTCTCGGACAGGACGCCGAGCCAGCCGAACGGGTAAACCTTCTCGTAGAACTTGAGCACGTCGGCCGGAATCATCGTGCGCGACACACCGTGAGAGCCGTCGCAGCCGGCGATGAAGTCGCAGTCGAGCCGGAAGCTTTCGCCGCGATGCTTGAAGGTGACGTACGGATGGTCGCTCGTCACGTCCCCCGGCTTCACCTCGGTCGCCTCGTCGAGCACGGTCGCGTTGCGCCGATCGGCGGCGGCGAACAGGTCCTCCTGCACCTGCGTCTGGCCGTAGGTCGTGAAGCGCTTGCCGGACTGCTTGTAGCAGTCGATGAAGAAGCTGTCGCGCCCGGCCCAGACGAGCTGCGCGCCGTCGTGCACATGGCCGTCGCGCAACAGCCGTTCGCCGAGGCCGTTCTCGCACAGCACCTCGACCGAGCCCTGCTCGAGCACGCCGGCCCGGATGCGGCCGAGCACGTAGTCGCCGCTGCGCTGCTCGAGCACGACGCTCTCGATGCCAGCGCGGTGCAGAATTTCCGCAAGCAGCAGCCCGGCCGGGCCGCCGCCGATGATCGCGACTTGGGTCTTCATTTCTCGATGCCCTCTGGTTCGGATGTTGGTTTCGTTGCGAGGATGCGATCCGCCTCGACGCGCCAGTCCGCGCTGCGCGCAAAGCCGGCCGCACCGCGTGCGCCGAAAACGCCTTCGTCAGCCAGATCGGCGATCCATGCATGGCGCGCCGCCGTGCCGCTTGCCGACCACGGCGTGAGGCCGATCTCGCGCACCGTCTCGGCCACTTCGAGCACCTCTTCGCTGCGCCGCCGGCCATGCTCGATCACGCGCTGGAAGAAGTACGCGGCTTGCTTCTCCCAGTCGATGCCGGGAAAGGTCTCCTGCAGCGACGCAATCACCGCATCCTCGACGCCATAGGCGCGCGCTGTAGTGAAGCTCTCGATCACCATCGCCTCCAGGCCCTTGATCATCACGCTGCGGCACATCTTGGTCGCCGAGGCGACGCCGAGCTTGTCGCTCGCGACCTTGGCGACAAAGCCAAGCGCCGTCAGATGCGGCAGCAGTGCCGCCGCCTGCGGCCCGCCGAGCAGCAGTGGCACCTTGATGCGGTACGGTGGAATCGACGTCATCACCGCCGCCTCGACATATCGTGCGTCGACGCCTTCAATCAATGTCGCGGCACGCTGCTTCGCGCCCGGCGACGCGGAGTTGAAGTCGAGGAACCAAGCATCCCTTTTCACCGTCGGCGCGCACGCCTGCGCCACCGGCACGGCCTGGCTTGCGGTGACCGCACTCACGATCAGGTCGGCGCCGGCTGCGAGTTCGGCATGCGTCGCCGCGAGCTGCACGCCGTGCGTCGCCGCATGTTCGCGCAGCGCGGCGCCCTGGCCGAGGTCGAGCTTCGTGTCGTACGCGCTGACCGCGACGCCAAGCTTGCGCAGGTCTTCAGCCAGGATGCGCCCTACTTCGCCGTAGCCGATGAGGCCGATGTGCCATTCGCGCGCGTTCATCGGCTTGAGCCCCTCGTCCGCCAACGGTAGCCGTATTGTTCCCTCTCCCTCTGGGAGAGGGTTAGGGTGAGGGCGCGGTTTGCCGTAGAAGGAAAGTCTCCGCGGTTGATAAGCTGCTGGCCCTCACCCCTGCCCTCTCCCAGAGGGAGAGGGAGTAGGACACGCGCGGATTGCGGCGTGCGCGTGTCAATCAACATACTTCAGCCCTGCCTTCTCAAGCGGCCCGCGCATGTTGTACATGTCCAGGCCGAGCACGCCCGAGGCGAGCTTGGCGCGCTTCTCGCCTTCGAGCTTCTCGCGCGCCTCGGCCGCATCGGCAACCTGCTGCGCGTAGGCGGCGGGAACGACGACGACGCCATCGGCGTCTGCGACGATCACATCACCCGGGTTCACCACCGCACCGGCGCAGACGACCGGCACGTTGACCGAACCTATCGTCGCCTTGATCGTGCCTTTCGCGCTGATCGCGCGGCTGAAGACGGGGAAACCCATCTTCTCGAGTTCGGCCACGTCGCGGCAGCCGCCGTCGATAACGAGGCCCACCGCGCCGCGCGCCTTGAAACTCGTTGCGAGCAGGTCGCCGAAGAAGCCGTCGGTGTTGTCGGCGGTGCACGCGGCGACGACGACATCGCCGGGCTGGATCTGCTCGGCGGCGACGTGCAGCATCCAGTTGTCACCCGGCTGCAGCAGCACGGTAACTGCCGTGCCGCAGAGCGCCGCGTGCGGATAGATCGGGCGCATGTAAGTCTTCATCAGTCCGGCGCGGCCGAGCGCTTCATGCACCGTCGCCGAGCCGAAGCATGCGAGCTTCTCGACCGCCGCGCGATCGGCGCGAACGATGTTGCGCTTGACGATGCCCAGATTGTTCATGCTCATTGCGCTGTTCTCCTCACTGTTCTCCTCATCACGCCGCTCACTTTCCCTTCGCCTTCAACGCCGCATCGAGCCGCGGGAAGACGCGCCGTGCATTGCCTTCGTAGATCCTGTGGCGATCATCGCCGACGACGATCGTCGACGCCTCGATGTAGCGCTTGGTGTCGTCGTAGTAGTGCCCCGTCTCGGGGTCGATGCCGCGCACCGCGCCGATCATCTCGCTCGCAAACAGGATGTTCGCGACCGGGATCACCTTCGTCAGCAGGTCGATCCCCGGCTGGTGATAGACGCAGGTGTCGAAGAAGATGTTGTTCAGCAGATGGTCCTTCAGCAACGGCTTCTTCAGCTCCTGAGCCAGGCCGCGGAAACGACCCCAGTGATAGGGCACCGCGCCGCCACCGTGCGGGATGATGAAGCGCAGCGTCGGGAAATCCTTGAACAGATCGCCCGTCAGGCACTGCATGAAGGCCGTCGTGTCGGCGTTCAGGTAATGCGCGCCCGTAGTGTGAAAGCACGGGTTGCAACTCGTACTGACGTGGATCATGGCCGGGATGTCGAACTCGACCATCTTCTCGTAGATCGGGTACCAGTGGCGGTCGGTGAGCGGCGGCGATGTCCAGTGCCCGCCGGAAGGATCCGGGTTCAGGTTGATGCCGACGTTGCCGTATTCCTTGACGCACTTCTCCAGCTCGG
>JBDTSN010000096.1:0-7042 GCA_039931145.1 Burkholderiales bacterium
CTGATCGACGACAACCCGCTCGAGATCGGCGGCAGCCACGACCCCGGCCGCGCGCGCGGCGCCTTCGAGCTGCGCGACGTGACGCTTCGCTACAAGGACGATCAATCCACCGCCGCGCTCGAGCAAGTGACGCTCGCGATCCCGGCCGGCGAGTCGGTCGCCCTCGTCGGCCCTTCAGGCGCGGGCAAGTCCAGCCTCATCAACCTGCTCGCGCGCTTTCTCGAGCCGAGCAGCGGCGAAATCACGCTCGATGGCGTGCCGCTCACGGACTGGGACGTGAAAGCGCTGCGCCGCCAGTTCGCGCTCGTCAGCCAGGACGTCGTGCTGTTCAACGAAACCGTCGCTGCCAATGTGTGCCTTGGCACGCCGCTCGACCTCGAACGGGTGAACGACGCGCTGCGCGGCGCGAACCTGCTGGACTTCGTCGCCACGCTGCCGAATGGCATCGACTCGACGATCGGCCACAACGGCAGCGAGCTCTCCGGTGGGCAACGCCAACGCATGGCGATCGCGCGCGCGATCTACAAGGACGCGCCGATCCTGATCCTCGACGAAGCAACGTCAGCGCTCGATTCGGAATCCGAACGCCTGGTGCAGACCGCACTCGACCGCTTGATGCGCGACCGCACGACGATCGTCATCGCGCACCGGTTGTCGACGATCGAGCGCGCCGATCGCATTGTTGCGCTCGAAGCCGGGCGTGTCGCCGAACAAGGCACGCACGCCGAACTGCTCGCCCACGGCGGGCTCTATGCCCGCCTCCATAAACTTCAATTCGGGAGTTGAAACCATGTCGAACGCATCCATCAGCCGCTATCCGGTCCCCGAACTCGCCGACCTGCCCGACGACATCCGCGAACGCATCGTCGCGGTGCAGGAGAAATCCGGCTTCGTGCCGAACGTGTTCCTCGCGCTCGCGCACCGGCCCGACGAGTTCCGCGCCTTCTTCGCCTATCACGACGCGCTGATGCTGCGCGACTCGGGCCTGACGAAGGGCGACAAGGAGATGATCGTCGTCGCCACGAGTGGCGTGAATCAATGTCTGTATTGCGTCGTCGCGCACGGCGCGCTGCTGCGTATTTTCGAGAAAAAGCCGCTCGTTGCCGACCAGGTCGCGGTGAACTACCGCAAGGCCGACATCACGCCGCGTCAGCGCGCGATGCTCGATTTCGCGATCAAAGTCTGCACCGATGCCGGCGCGATCGGCGACGCCGATTTCGACGCCTTGCGCACGCACGGCTTCTCGGACGAAGACGCGTGGGACATCGCCGCGATCACTGCTTTCTTCGGCCTGTCCAACCGCATGGCGAACGCAACGTCGATGCGGCCGAACGACGAGTTCTACCTGATGGGCCGTGTGCCTCGGGCGCCGCGCGCATAACGGTGGAGGTTGACGCCGACGCGTCGCCCTTCGCGCACGGCGGACGAGCTAAATTTTTCTACGGCGTGATGGCGGACAAGATGCGACTGCTCCATCCGCCCGTGGACGCCACCCGCATTGGGCCCGTGACGTCATTGCAAATCCTCGCGGTACCACTCAGTGTCGCCGTGGTTTGCGCCTGCCCACAGGGCAAACTCCACCGGTCTTCATAAGTGCCTCACCGCATACATCACTGCACTACGCCGGCTTGATCAGCAATCCCTGCCCGGTCGGAAGCGACAGGATGGCCACGTTCCTGCGCTCGGCAAGCTCGTCCATCGCCGCCTTCTGCAGCTCGAAGTTTTTGTAGGCGTAGTCATCGAGCACGACGAAGGCGCCTGGCGACAGGCGATCCCAGAAGTAGTCGAGGGCAGCCACTTCGGGCGGTGCGCAGTTCATGTCGATATGCAGGAAGGCAATGCGCTGCGACTCGACCTGCGGCAGTGTCTCGGGAATCGTGCCGACGACGATGCGGACGTTCTTCCATTCCGAGAAGTTCGCCTCCACTGCCTCGACGCTGCGGGTGTAGAAGTCCCCCTTGTTGCGCCCAAGCACGCCGCGCGCTCGCTCAGCCGCCGAGACGTAGCGCTCATCGAGGCCGCTGAAGGTGTCCATCAGATAGAAGGTGCGACCATGGGTATCCCAGTCCAGCAGTTCCATGATCGCCGAGCTGAGGAAGCCCTTGTTCACGCCGCACTCGACGAAATCGCCTGCCAGGTGGCTCGCCGCCCGGGCCGCCCACAGTCCGACGTGCACCCGCCAGTGCCAGCCGTAGTCGTCGCCCGCGGCGACCACCCCACGCTGGTAGGCTCTTGCGAACGCGGGGTCGCGCATGAAGTCATGGTTGTGGATGCTGTACAGGCCATCCTGGTGATACGCACCGCGATTGACGCGCAGCGCAGCGTAGCCGCTGAGCTCGATGAAGCGATGCGCCAGCTTCCTTTTCGCCATCACGCAACCTTCCCTTGTCTGATCGTCCCGGATGATAGGACAGGGGCCCGGTGGCCAGAGTGGCTGCCGGTTAGCATTGACGCCATCGAACATTGCGCGTCCCCATGAACTTCATCAGGCGAGTCACGCGCACCGGCCGAAGGGCGCGCGAGATCATCTCCAGCCGATCCCAAGGCGGGCCGGCGTGCGGCACGTGCGGTTTCCCCGGCCGGCCTATGCATCGCGAAGTGCTCTGGCCCGAACTGATCGCCGAGTGGGAGCTCTCGCCGCAATGGGTACGCTGGATGAACGACCGCGAAGGCAGTCGCTGTGCGTGGTGCGGCTCGAGCCTGCGCAGCAGCCGCCTGGCGCGCGCCATCGTCAACGCCGTGAACCGGCGCGCCGGGACGGCCGCTTCGCACCTGAGCGCCCTCTTCCGCGACCGGCGCGCGCGCTCGCTGAACATTGCCGAGATCAACGCGGCCGGCAACCTGCACCGCTACCTGGCGCGATGCCGCGGCTTGCAGCACTCCGAGTTCGGCAGTCAGGCGCCGGGCGTGCGCTCCGAAGACCTCATGCAGCTCAGCTATGCTGACGCGAGCTTCGATCTTGTCATCACGTCCGACACGCTCGAGCATGTTCCCGACGCGCAACGCGCGCTGCGCGAGACCCACCGCGTATTGAAGCCGGGCGGCGCGCACGTTTTCAGCACGCCTGTGGTCGCCGATCGCCCGTCGCGGCGCCGCGCGCTGCTCGTCGACGGCGTCGTCACTCACCTGCTCGCACCCAGTCATCACGGCGCCCCGAACGAGCGCAAGGATGACTTCCTGGTCTTCCACGAGTTCGGTAGCGATTTCGAGACGCTCTGCCGGCACGCCGGATTCGAGCTGCATGTCGATCGCGACGATTGCAATCCGGCCCTCGTCACATTCACCGCGTACCGACCCTTGGTCTGACGGCGCGACGCTACCATTGCCGCCACCCCAACGCGCAGTCGTCATCGCGGATCGACATGGCCCATCCCCAGCAAGCCGAGTTCTTCAACTCCGTGCGTGAGCACTACCCGAAGCACTTCGACGGCGCGCGCGTGCTCGAGGTCGGCTCGCTCGACATCAACGGTTCGGTGCGCGAACTGTTCTCGGCCTGCGACTACACCGGTGTCGATCTGCAAAAAGGTCCGGGGGTGGATCTGGCCTGCCCGGGGCATCTGCTTGCGCTGCCGACGGGCCACTTCGACACCGTGATCTCGGCCGAATGTTTCGAGCACAACCCGTTCTGGCGCGAGACGCTTGCAAACATGCTGCGCATGACGCGCCCGGGCGGCCTGGTGCTCATCAGTTGCGCGACCACCGGCCGCAAGGAGCACGGCACGTCGCGCACCAATCCGGACGCCTCGCCGTTCACGGTGCAAGAGAAGTGGGACTACTACAAGAACCTCACCGCGCGCGATCTGGCGCGCGGCGTGAATCTACCCGGCTGGCTTGCCGACTGGCACGCCTGGGTCCACTACATCAGCTGCGACCTGTACTTCATCGGTGTGCGCCACGGCGGCGAAGCGAAACTTGCACCGGCGCTCGTGGCAACGCTCGATGCGCGTTACGCGATGACCGCGACGGCGAAGTCGCTGCGCCGCGGGCTGAAGACCGCCCTGCTCGGCGATCTGCGTTCGCGCCCCTGAGGCAATGCAAGACGACGACGGCAGCCGCGGCAGCGCCGGCCCGCTTGCAGCAATGCTGCTGATCGCGTTCAACCAGGAGGCAACAATTGCCGAGGCGATCGCCGGCGCGCTCGCGCAAACCTATTCGCCGCTCGAGATCATCGTCTCCGACGATGCATCGGTTGACGACACCTTCAGCCAGATGCAGGCGGCCCTTGCCGGCTACCGCGGACCGCACCGGGTCGTGCTCAATCGCAATCCGGTCAACCTCGGCATCGGCGCGCACTTGAGTCAGCTCGTCGCGATGTCACGCGGCGAACTGCTCTTTGTCACCGCCGGCGACGATGTGTCGCTGCCGCAGCGCTGCGAGCGCGTCATCGAGGCCTGGCTGGCGTCGGGCAAGCGGCTCGACCTGATCGCGAGCGCACTCGTCGATACCGACGCTGCGGGGTCCGACCACGCAACGATCGTCCCTTCCAATCTCGCCACCTATCGCAATGCCGCCGACTTGTTTGCGCGCCCGCCACACGTCATCGGTGCCGCGCAGGCGTGGACACGCCGCGTGTTCGACCACTTCGGTCCGCTGCCGGCGGGCGTTGTCGCCGAGGACCTGATCATGGTCTTTCGCGCAGTCGTGAGCGGCGGTGCGCTGACGCTCGCCGAGCCGCTCGTGCGCTACCGGCGCGGCGGCCTCTCGCGCAGGCGCCGCGCGCTGAGCGCTGAGCAGGTCATCGAGCGCTGGCGCGCCAACAGCCGGCACAGCCTGGTCGAGCTGCCGCTGCTGCTGGCCGACGCGCGGCTGGCCGGGCAGCTCGCTGCGGTCGAGGCGCCGCTTGCGGCGCAGCTCGCGCGCGAAACGCTGGTGCGCGACATGTTCGCGACCGAAGGGCCGGCACGGCGTGCAGGGCTGCTTTTGCGCGCCGGCCAGGTGCCGATCGCGCAGCGAATTCGGTTCGCCGTCTACGCGCTGTGCCCGGCGTTGCTCGCACCGCTGTTCGCCGTCAAACGTCTGCGTTCGAGCCTGCGTGGGAGCCCGCATCGGACCGAGGGGGCTGGCCGATAATCCGGCGCGAGCCCATGCCCGCCGACCTCGTCTTCTCCAATCATGGCCTGCGGCACTCGGGCGGCATCGAACGCTATCTGCTGACACTGGTCGACGCGCTGCACGCGCGGGGCATCCGGCCGACAGTCGTCGCGCATCGCTACGACCGCACATTGCCCGAGTTCAACTGGGTCGATCCGATACTGATCCGAACCTGGGGGCTGGGCGGCCCGCTGCGCGATCTGTGGTTCGACTGGCGGCTGCGCCGGCTCAAGCGCGATCGGGGCTGGTATCCGCTGATCGCGCTCAGCCAGACCGCAGCGTCCGATATCGCGATCTGCGGCGGCACGCATCCGGGCTTCCTCGCTGCGATGGGGCGCACGGCGGGCTGGAAGGATCGCCTTGCGATCGGGCTCGAGCGCCGCCACTTCGGTGGCGCGGCGCTCGTCGTCGCCCATTCGAGTCTGATGGCGGAGCAACTGTCTCGCTACCACGGCGTCGCGGCGGGCAAGGTGCAGGTGCTCTATCCGCCGGTGGACACCGCGCGCTTTCACGTGATCGACGCGGCACGGCGCAGGGCGTTACGCGAGCGCCTGGGGCTGCCGAACGACCGGGCCGTCTTCCTGCTCGCATCCACCGGCCACGCCCGCAAGGGGCTCGATCTGCTCGTCGAAGCGCTCGGCCACAGCGCATTGCCGGTGCTGCTCGTCGTCGCAGGCCGCCCGACAGGCCTCGCCGCACCGAATCTGCGTGAGCTCGGCTTTCGCACCGACATGGAGGACGTCTACCGCGCCGTCGATTGCACCGTGATGGCCTCGCGCTTCGAGCCGTTCGGTCTGGTGGGCGTCGAGTCCGTGCTTTGCGGCACGCCGCTGATCGGAGAAGCCGGCATGGGCTGCATGGAGGTGATCCGCGCGCCGGCGGCGATTCCGTTTCGCATCGATCAGCCCGGCAGCCTGCAACGCGCGATCGACACGGCGCTCGGGCGCTGGCGGGATGGCACGCTGAGCGTGGCCGACCCGCGCGCCACACTCGCGTACGACCCTTCGGTCGACGTGCATCTGAATGCCCTGCTCGCACGCGTAGTGGAACTGCGCGCAGCGCGGGCGCGTGATCGCACGGTCCGGCCATGACAAATTCGCCGCCGATTCACATCATCGAGCCGAGGCTCGTGGACAACGTCGGCCATTGCCTGAGCCTGGTGCACGCACTCGCCACCGCAGTCAGCGACGCTGGTGCAGCCGAACGGCTCACGATATGGGGCGGCGCGGGGGCGGCAACGGTCTGGCGTGGCCCGGGCCAGCTCAAACCCTATTTCCGCCGCCGCTGGCGCCGCCTGCAGGCGCTGTGGCTGTTGCGACGCCTGCTGCGCGAGCCCGGGCGCATCCTGATCGCCACCGCGGGCACGGCAGACCTCGTGATCGCCGAATTGGCGGCGGCTGGGCGAATCATCGCGCCACACAAGCTCCATCTGTTCGTGCACTGGGTAGGAGCGAAGGCGGACAAGACGAAGCTGCTCAAAAGGGTCGCGCGGCGCCAGCCGAACCTGCGCATATTCGGGCCGACGCCGGCGGTGGTCGATCTCTTTTCGCGCTGCGGCTTCAAGGCAAGCCTCGCGCCCTACCCCGTCGAGTCAGCGGCCGAACCCGAAGCGCCGACCGCCGCCGAGCCGTTTCGACACCTGCTCGTCGCCGGCGGCGCGCGGCTGGACAAGGGGCTGGATCGCGTCGTCGCGCTCGTCGAGGAGATGGACGCGCGCGGCATGGCATTGCCGATCACGATCCAGACCTCAACCGAAGCGCAGCATGCAAGCGACAGCGAGGTGGCGAGCCTGATTGAGCGGCTTCGTCGTTCGAACTACAGCGGGCTCGAGTTGCACTCCGAAGCAATGTCACCCGAAGCCTATCGAGCGCTATTCCGCGGCGCGGTCGTTGTGCAGCCGTACCGCGCGGCTGACTTCGCGGATCGCGTGAGCGGCGTGACGCTCGACGCG
>JBDTSN010000097.1:0-6965 GCA_039931145.1 Burkholderiales bacterium
CGCCTCTGTACGGTCGACTGGTCCAGCCCGAGCGCCCGGCCGGCCGCCAAGGTGCTGCCATGGCGTGCCACCGCCAGCAGGTGCTTCAGGTCGTCCCAGTCGAAGTCGTGAGGGGTATGCGCCATTGCG
Organism: Burkholderiales bacterium; assembly: GCA_039931145.1. Taxonomy (GTDB): domain Bacteria; phylum Pseudomonadota; class Gammaproteobacteria; order Burkholderiales; family Burkholderiaceae_C; genus CAIKUF01. The sequence goes on from JBDTSN010000097.1 coordinate 130, forward strand.
GCCCCCATTTTGCAGCTTTGCGGCTTACGCCAAAGCGCGCCGGGACGTACGCTGAAGGCATGAACACATCCGCGACGGATACACAGGCCTTCAAGGCGTCCATGCGCAGCCACTGGGACGCCGCCGCACCCGGGTGGGATGCGCATTCGCCGGCCATCAGAGCGTGGCTGCGCACGGCGACCGACGCGATGATCGCGATGGCCGGTGTCGTCGAAGGTTCGCGGGTGCTCGATGTAGCTGCCGGCGCCGGCGACCAGACCCTGGACCTCGCCGAACGTGTCGGTCCTTCGGGCAGCGTCGTCGCGACCGATCTGTCGCCGGTGATCGTGGCGCTCGCCCAGGAACGGGCCCGGCGCGCCGGCTTCGACCATGTGGAGTGCCGGGTGGCGGACGGTGAGGATCTGCGGGTCGTGCCGGCCTCCTTCGATGCCGTGGTCTGTCGGCTCGGGCTCATGTTGTTCCCGGCCCCGTTGCAAGCCCTGCGCGAAATGCATCACGCGCTGCGCCCTGGAGGCAGGCTGTGCACGATCGTGTTTTCGCGTCCGGAGAGGAACCCGTGCGTGACGATCCTCATGGCCACCGCCCTCAGGCATGCAGGCCTGCCAGCGCGCGATCCCGAGGCGCCGGGCAGCCTGTTCAGCTTGGGGCGCCCCGGCCGCATCGACGGGCTCTTTCATGAGGCGGGGTTCCAAGACGTCGCGACAACGGCGGTTGATGCGGTGTTCCACCGGCCCTCGGTTGATGACTACATTGATTTCGTCCGCAGTTCGGCGAGCCCGATTCTCCAGATCCTCGCAGGTCTCAGTGAGCCGGCTGCCGCGGCCGCATGGAACGACATCAGAGCGCAACTGCGTGTTTTCGACACGTCAAACGGTTGGGAAGGTCCGAACGAACTGCTGCTGACGGCAGCGCGTCGCCCTTGAGCGAAGACACCATCAATCATCAACCTCACTCCATCGAAAGGTCCCGAATGTCTACTCTCGATCAGCGCACAGCACCCGCCCCGGCGGTACACGCTTCGCGCCTCTTGATTTGTGCCCAGGCGTCGATCTTTGCGCTGGTGATGGCAACGGCGGCAACGGCTCAAGCGGCCGAGGTGCAGGTCAGCACCCGGGCGACCGCAATCGACATCGGGCACGACTTCGTGGTGAATGTTTCCGAGGGGTCCGCGGGACGGGTGCAAGGCACGCCGCCGCTGCTGTCGTTGTCGACCAGCGCAGGCGCCGGGATCGTGGACTCGTTCTCCAGCGCGGCGGCCAACGCCTACACCGGGCAGATCAGCGGCATGGTGCAGTCCGTCGTGGGCGACACGGCGCCGTTGGCCGGGCGCGGCGGTTCGGCGACGAGCATCGGATCGATGACCGGCAGCATCACCGTGTCCGGCCCAGCACCCGGGATGGCCTCCTTCTCGGCCGTGATCGAAGGCGCGTACAACTTCGGCTCCGCCCCGGCCCGGTACTTCAACACGGGCAACATTGAAGGCAACGGAATCATCGGCGATGTGTATCGCGGCCTGGATATCGTGAATTTCGATCCGAGGACAAGCAACGGGCTGTTCAGCTATGGATTGACGTGGACGCTCCCGGTGGAGCCCGGACAGACGCTCGACATGTCGTTCTACCTGCACATGCTTGTGACGTCCCAGGTCGACATCGCCAGCGTCAGCATGCTCCATACATTCAAACTGACCTCCATCGATCTGCCCGCCGGCTACACCTACACCTCGGATGCAGAGGGCTTCCTGTCGGAGTTCACGCCTTCCCCGGTGCCCGAACCGGCGAGCGCAACGCTCTTGCTCGCCGGGGCCCTGGCGCTCGCATGGCGGCGGCGCGCCGTGCTTCGCCCATGATCCAGCGACCGTCGAGCGGCCCGACCAGTCACGCCACCCATCCTCGGCCCAGGCCACTGCCTCGTTGGCACTCACCGGTGGCGGCGGCGATTCCCAAGAGGCGCGCCAGGCCAACATGAGTGACGCTTGTTCACCTGCGCGCATGGAAGTCCTGCTGCCGCAGCCGGAACATCGCCGCACCAAACATCTTGGTCGCGCAGCCGACGAAATAGAGCAAGCCGGGCTGGAAGGCTTTGCCGTCGCTGTCGTACCAGGTGTCCGCCGACACGTAGCGGTTGTTGACGAAGACCTCGGTTGGGTCCCAGTTCTGCAACTCGCGTGGCAGGTAGTCGCCGCGTTCCAGCAACAAGATGCGCTTGCCCGACGGGGCGAGCCGGTGCGCCAATGTGCCGCCGCCGGCGCCGCTGCCGATGATGATGACGTCGTAGTGATCGCTCATCGGATTTTCCTGTTCGACGGTTCGTCGCCCCAACGGTGTCGACCACGGCCTCACCGGCGCCCAGACGATAGACTTCCCCGCCATCGTGTCAACGTGCCCCAGCGTCTCTTGCAACTTCTTGCGCAGTCTTGCGAGCGGCTCCAGATTCGTCGACCGGTAGGCTCAGCTGGATCTGATTCCAGTCGTTCAGCGTGACGCGGTTGTCCGGCATCGGCAGGTCTTCACTGGTAAGCCAGAAGTCGACCGCGTGACGGGCCAACTGCTCGAGCGTGAAGCCGGGCGCGAATTTCGGGCGACCACGCCGTTCGCCGATGGCGGCATCATGCATAGCAGTCCGGGCCTGTAGACGCCGGGCACACGGTCGAGTTCGCCACGCTGCCGCTGAAGCCGACCAGGCGGGTTGTACTCGGGTTGAAGGGCGCGCTGGCGTGACGGCATCACGCATATCGTGATGCCGCTGCTGGAGTTCGTTGCGCGACGGGTCTCGCCGGCATCGCGCTCCAGCTTGTATTCACGAATGGCCGCTTGAAGACCGTCGAACTTCGCGCTCGGCTGACCCATGCGGGTCGACTGCCACCCTTGGCTTCAATCCGCGCAACAACGACTTGCGCTTGGTCTGCTCATAGCCCTATCGCCCACCGGCCGCGGTCTCGTTGTTGGTCAAGCCCTGCGCGAGTGCGGCAACGATGTCGGCGGCGCCGAGCCCACGTTGCACGGCGCCTTCGTCGATTCGTCGTGCCCGAATGTGTGCGGAAGTCCGAGAGATCGATGCCGCAGGCGGCGCTGGTCGGCGCCGTTGCGCATCGGCCGCAAAGCATCTTCGACTGCCGTGGGCTTGCACCATGCGTTGGGACACGATGCATGCAACTGGACAGAATGAATCCCTGCCTGATCGCACTTGAGGCTATTTCGACGAAGTGCCTCAGCACACGAGGTAAACGATATGAGCAACGATCAAAAGAGCGACGCGAACTTGGCGGGCCTTGGCCCTTTGGCGGGTTTGATTGGCGTATGGGAAGGGGACGGCGGCACGGACATCTCACCGGGGCTCCCCGACCGGATGATGACGGACACCGAGACGCGCTATCGCGAGCGGTGGGCCCTTGAACTGGTGAGCCCGGCGGTGGAAAACCATGACCAGAAGTTGCGCCAGTTGACGTGCATCACGAATGCCTGGCGGGGCAGCCCGTCGACGGCGAGCAAGAAGGCAGGAGAGCCGTTCCATGGGCAGTTCGGTTACTTGATCTGGGACGCCGCCGCCAAGCAGCTACTGGCCTCGTTCGCCGTCCCTCGCGGCATCGTCGTCAACGCGGGCGCCACGGTGGAAGCGGACGCTACGAGTTTCGAGCTTGTGGCGGAAGCGGGATCGGAGGCCTACGGTATTTGCCAGAACCCCTTCCTGCTCGAGAACTTCAAGGTGGTCCGCTACGTCCTCAAGCTCAAGTTGAACGGTGATGGCAGCTTCGACTACGAGCAAGACACCCAGCTTCAGATCAAGGGCCGGGGGCTGCTCCATCACACCGACGCAAACCATCTCAAACGCATATCCTGAACTGTCGATGAACCGTCGCGGGCGGGGCTTGCGTCCACTCGCCGACACACAGGGATGCGTCTATGATGGGCTCTCCCCCGGCTGGATCGACCCAAGCCGTCACTCGCAATCCAAAGGAGCACCTCATGGCCAAGAAAGATACTGAATCCGGCGTTTACCGTGTCACCGAAATCATCGGCACGAGCACGACATCGTGGGAAGACGCGGCAAAGAACGCTGTCGAGACGGCGGCCAAATCGCTGCGCGATCTGCGTGTTGCCGAAGTCACCAAGCTCGACATGAAGGTCGAAGGCGGCAAGGTCGTCGCCTACCGCGCACGCGTTTCGCTGTCGTTCAAGTACGACGCCTGATCGGCTGACGCTGCGGCGAACGGCCCGTCGCCGGGCTGTTCTGAATGACGCGGTGAGTGGGCGCAGCGTGCGCAGCATCGCGTCGCGGTTCGTCTTCGAGGTTCCCAACACAGCATTGCATGCGCAATAGGGCACTCGGCCGCACCGGCCTCTTCGTCTCCGAGCTCTGTCTCGGCACGATGACCTTTGGCGGCAGTGACGGCATCTGGCGCCAGATCGGCGACCTGCAACTGGCCGACGCCGAGCGCCTCATCGGCCAGGCGATCGATGCCGGCGTCAACTTCATCGACACCGCCGATGTCTATGCGGGCGGTGCCTCCGAGCAGATCACCGGGCAGGCACTGAAGAACCTGAAGGTGGCGCGCGAGAACGTCGTCATCGCGACCAAGGTCTTCGGCGAGACGGGCAGCGGGCCGAACAGTCGTGGCTCGTCGCGCAGCCACATCATCGACGGCGTGCACGCGAGCTTGAAGCGTCTGCAACTCGACCACATCGATCTGTACCAGTTGCACGGCTTCGATCCGGCAACGCCGATCCAGGAAACGCTGCGCGGTCTCGACATGCTCGTACAGCACGGCCACGTGCGCTACGTCGGCGTCTCGAACTGGGCGGCGTGGCAGATTACGAAGGCGCTCGGCATCAGCGAGCGCCTCGGGCTCACGCGCTTCGAATCGCTGCAGGCCCACTACACGCTGGCCGCGCGCGAGCTGGAGCGCGAGATCGTGCCGATGCTTCAAAGCGAAGGCCTCGCGCTGATGGTCTGGAGTCCACTTGCGGGCGGGCTGCTGAGCGGCAAGTTCAGCGCCGAATCCGGTGCTCCGCCCGACACAAGCAGCCGGCGCGCGAAGTTCGACTTCCCGCCGGTGCATCGCGAGCGTGCCGACGCGTGCATCGCCGCGATGCGCCCGATCGCCGCGGCGCACGGCGTGTCGGTGGCGCAGATCGCCCTTGCGTGGCTCTTGCACCAACCGCAGGTGACGAGCGTCATCATCGGCGCGAAGCGCAGCGAGCAGCTTGCCGACAACCTCGCGTCGACTGAAGTGCGCCTCGGCGCCGACGAGTTGCAACGCCTCGATGAAGTGAGCCGCCTGCCGCCCGAATACCCGGGCTGGATGTTCGAGCGCCAGGGCGACACCCGCCGCAAGCAGATCGCCGAAGCCACGCAGCGCGCGCCAGCCGCGACGGCACCCGGCAAGAGCTGAACGCGATACGAGCGCGAGAGCCTTGCCTCGCGCAATGAGGAGACCGCCGGAGCACCCGCATGGACCTCGACCCCGTCTTCCTCTCGCGCATCCAGTTCGCGTTCGTCATCAGCTTTCACATCATCTTCCCGGCCTTCACGATCGGGCTGGCGGCGTGGCTGGCGACGATCGAAGGTGCGCACCTCGCGACCGGCAAGGCGATCTACCGCCGCGTGTTCGACTTCTGGCTGCGCGTGTTCGCCGTCTCGTTTGGCATGGGCGTCGTCACCGGCATCGTGATGGCGTTTCAGTTCGGCACCAACTGGGGCGTGCTGGCCGCCAGGACCGGCCCGATCCAGGGCCCGCTGCTCGGCTACGAAACCTTCACCGCGTTCATGCTCGAAGCCACGTTCTTCGGCGTCATGCTGCTCGGGCGCGACCGCGTGTCGCCGCGGTTTTATTTCTTTGCCTGCTGCATGGTCTCGCTCGGCACGATGTTCTCGTCGTTCTGGATCCTCGCCAACAACAGCTGGATGCAGGTGCCGCTCGGCCACACGATCATCGACGACGGCAGGTTCGTGCCGACCGACTGGATGCAGATCGTCTTCGGCTCGGTGCAGATGGTGCGCTGGCCGCACATGCTGCTCGCCGCGTTCCTGACGACGGCAATGTGCGTCGCCGCCACCGGCGCGTGGCACATCCTGCGCCGCGTGCACCGCGCGGAGGGCCGCGTGATGCTGCACTGGGGCCTCGCCCTCGTCGCGCTGCTGGTCCCGGTGCAGATGTATTTCGGCCACCTCGCAGGTCTCATCGTGCTCGAGCATCAACCGGCGAAGTTCGCCGCGATCGAGGCGCGCTGGAAGAACGAGCAGCCAGCGAGCGAAGTGCTGATCGCCTGGCCTGACGTAGCCAACGAGCGCAACCTGTTCGCCATCAGCGTGCCCAAGCTCGGCAGCCTGATCGCATCGGGCAACTGGACTTCGGCCGAAGTCGGGCTCGAGTCGTTCCCGCGCGAAGACCGCCCGCCGGTGCTGATCCCGTTCTTCGGCTTTCGCATCATGGTCGGCATGGGGCTCGTGATGCTCGCCGTCTCATGGTTCGGCAACTGGCTGCGCTGGCGCGGCACGCTCGAGGCCAGGCGCTGGTTTCTGTGGGCCACCTTTCTGAGTTTTCCGGCCGGCTTCATTGCCGTGCTTGCCGGTTGGTACACCGCCGAAGTCGGGCGCCAGCCGTGGGTGGTGTACGGGCTGCTGCGAACGAAGGATGCCGTCACGCCGTCGCTCACGACCAGTGATGTGTTGTTCTCGCTCACGATCTACGTGCTCGTCTACGCGCTCGTCTATTCCTTCGGCCTCTACTACATCTACCGCCTGCTGCGCGAAGGGCCGGCCGGCGAGGCGAAGGCGATTCCGGGCGCGACGTCGAACCGGCCGCTGGCGTATGCCGGCAGTGCCGACACCGCCAC
>JBDTSN010000098.1:0-6939 GCA_039931145.1 Burkholderiales bacterium
GCACGCGGCAGATCGGGCGGCAGTAGATGCCGGTCGACGTGACGCCGACGAACAATCGGCCGTCGAGCCTTGTGTCGCGGGTGAGGAGGGCGCGGTACGCGGCGTCGGCGTCGAGCACAGTGCGAAGCGTTGCAGGCATGGCGTTCATTATGGTCGCCACGGCGGATTCGACTCGCCGTTTTCGGACACGTCGTTCTTCATCAAAGCGCCGCCGCTGCGACGGGCGAGGGGGAGAAATGGCGCTCTCCCTACAATCGCCCATCGAATCGAACGGGGGCAATCGCGTGGACGTGAATGCAACGATCTTCAAGGCGTACGACATCCGTGGCGTCGTCGGCAAGACATTGACCGAGGCGCTCGCCGAGCATCTTGGCCGCGCATTCGGCACCGAAGCGCTGCGCCTCGGCGAGAAGGCTGTCGCCGTCGGTCGCGATGGGCGCCTCTCCGGCCCGTCGCTCATCGCCGCGTTGACGCGCGGCCTCCTCGCGACCGGTATCGACGTCATCGACATCGGCCCAGCGACAACGCCGATGCTCTACTACGTCACGGCAACGCGCGCCGATCGGGGCTGCACGAGCGGCATCCAGGTCACGGGGAGCCACAACCCGAAGGACTACAACGGCTTCAAGATGGTCCTCGCCGGCAAGGCGATCTACGGCGAGGAGATCCAGGGCCTGCGCAAGCGGATCGAGGCCGAGGACTACGCCGCAGGTACTGGCCGTGTGTCGACGCTCGACGTGCTCGCCGAGTACGGCGACCGCATCACGGGCGATTGCAAGTTGGCCCGCACTATGCACATCGTCGTCGATTGCGGCAACGGTATTCCAGGCGCATCGGCCCCCGGCATCCTGCGCGCCCTCGGCTGCAAGGTGACGGAGCTTTACTCCGAAGTCGACGGCGACTTTCCGAACCACCACCCCGACCCGTCGAAGCCCGAGAACCTCGCCGACCTGATCGCCGCCGTGAAGGGCAGCGATGCCGAGATCGGCCTCGCCTTCGACGGCGACGGCGACCGCCTCGGCGTCGTCACGAAAGGCGGCGACGTCATCTACCCGGACCGCCAGTTGATGCTCTTCGCACGCGACGTCCTCGCGCGCAACAAGGGCGCGACCGTCATCTTCGACGTCAAGTGCACGCAGCGCCTTGCGCCCGACATCCGCGCCGCGGGCGGCGTGCCGCTGATGTGGAAGACGGGCCATTCGCTCATCAAGGCCAAGTTGCGTGAGACGGGTGCACCGCTCGCCGGTGAGATGAGCGGCCACATCTTCTTCGCGGAACGTTGGTACGGCTTCGACGACGGAACGTACACGGCCGCGCGCTTGCTCGAGATCCTCTCGCGCAGCGCCGACCCGAGTGCCGTGCTCAACGCCTTGCCGACGAGCTTCTCGACACCCGAGCTGAACGTGCCGTGCGCCGAGGGCGAGCCGCAGCGCGTCATCGAGAAGTTGCTCGCGACGGCGAAGTTCCCCGGTGCCCGCGAGCTGATCAAGATCGACGGCGTGCGCGCCGAGTACGACGACGGCTTTGGCCTCGTGCGTGCGTCGAACACGACACCTGTCCTCGTCTTGCGCTTCGAAGGGCATACGCCGGAGGCGCTCAAGCGCATCGAGCATGACTTCATGGCCGCGCTGCGCGCCGTGAAGCCCGACGCACACGTTGCCGCTGCGGCGCATTGAACCGAGCCGACGTCGGAAGACGCCATCTTGCGCGTCCTGATCGTCAAGCTGTCGTCGCTCGGTGACGTGATCCAGACGCTGCCTGTCGTCCACGATCTGCGCGCGCATGTCGAACCGGTCGTGATCGACTGGGTCGTCGAGGAGACCTTTGCGCCGCTGCTCGGCGTTCTGCGCGGCATCGATCGCGTCGTGCCTTATGCCGGCCGCCGCTGGCGCCGCCAACGCTTCGCCCTCGCGACGCGGCGTGAGCGGCGCGCGTTCGAGGCAGATCTGCGGTGCGAGACGTACGACGCCGTGATCGACTTTCAGGGCCTCGTCAAGTCCGCACTCGTCGCGCGCCGCGCCCGGATCACGCCGAACGGCCACCGCTACACGTATGCCAACAAGAGCGAACTGTGCGGCTACGAATGGCCGGTGCGCTACATGCTCGACCGACCGATTGCGATGGAGCGGCGCGTGCATGCGGTGCGACGCTACCGCCTGCTCGCCGCGCGCGCGCTCGGCTACGAGATTGACGGCAATAGCGGCGGCAATAGCGGCGACGGCAGCGGCGACGCTTCGGGCGATTCAATGCCGCGCGTCGACTGGCGCTTCCCGCGGTCGGATGCCGCATCGCGCGACGTGCTGCTCGCGCATGGCACGACGCGCAGCGACAACGAATGGCCCGAGCCGTGCTGGGCCGGCATCGGCCAGCGTCTCGTCGCGGCGGGCTTTCGGGTCGTCTTGCCGCAGGCGGGTGCCGTCGAGGCGCAGCGCGTGCAGCGCATTGCGTCCGCAGTTGCAGTGGGTGCCGCCCCGGAAGTCGGCGCAAGCGTCGAGATCCTGCCCGCGATGACGCTCGACGCGCTCGCACGGCGTGTCGCTGCGTGCAGCGGCGTGATCGGCGTCGATTCAGGTCTGAGCCATCTCGCGGTCGCGCTCGACCTGTGCCACGTGCAGATCTTCAGCCAGCCGCGCGTCTGGCGCGCGGGGCCGGTTGGCCGTGCGTATCAATTGCCGGTCGGCGGGGAGAGCGCGCCTTCGGCCGAAGCGGTCTGGGCCGCATGGCAACAGGCTTGGGCAGCGCGGCCGCAGGGCCGGATCTGAAGATGCTGCACCGGATCTATGGTTGGGTCACCGCGCTCGTCGTGCCTCTCGTCTGGCTGCGTCTGCACTGGCGTGCGCGGCGCGAACCGCTCTACGGCGCCGCGATCGGCGAGCGCTTCGGGCGCTATCGTGGGCAGCGCACGCAGGGCTGGCTCTGGGTACACGCCGTCTCGCTCGGCGAGACGCGCGCGGCGGCGTCGCTGATCGACGCCCTGCGCGCGCGCGATCCGGCGTTGCGTCTGCTGCTCACGAATGGCACGGCGACCGGCCGCGAGGCAGGTGCTGCGCTGCTGCGGGAAGGCGATCACCAGCTCTGGCTGCCGTGGGACAGCCCGCGCGCAACGCGCCGCTTCTTCGCTCACTATCGGCCACGCATCGGCGTGCTGATGGAGACCGAGATCTGGCCGAACCTGCTGCACGCGGCTGCAGCGTGCGGCGTGCCGATGGTGCTCGCGAATGCGCGATTCAGTGAGCGCAGCCTGCGGCGCGGCGCACGCGCGCCGTGCCTGATGCGCCCGGCATTCGAGAGCCTCGCCCTCGTCCTCGCGCAGACTGACGCCGATGCCGCGCGATTGCGGACGGCAGGTGCGCGCCGGGTCGAGACGTGCGGCAATCTGAAGTTCGACATGACCCCTAAGCCCGCGCTGCTCGCAAAGGGTCGCACATGGCGCGACGCGCTCGCGCGCCGCGTCGTGCTCGCGTCGAGCACGCGCGACGGCGAAGAGGCCGCGTTGCTCGCCGCGTGGTGCGCGCAACGCGGAGAGCGCCCCTTGCTGCTCATCGTGCCGCGTCATCCGCAGCGCTTCGACGCCGTCGCCGCGCTCGTACGCAGCGCCGGCCTCACGCTTGCGCGGCGCAGCGCGTGGGACGGGGCGCCGCCGCCCGATGCACTCGCCGCCGACGTCTGGCTCGGTGATTCGATGGGCGAACTGCCGCTCTACTACGCGTGCGCGCACGTCGCGCTGCTCGGCGGGAGCTTCGAACCGCTCGGCGGGCAAAACTTGATCGAGGCCGCCGCGTGCGGCTGCCCGGTGCTGATGGGCCCGCACACTTTCAATTTCGCCGAGGCATCCGAGTTGGCGCAAGCCGCGGGCGCTGCGCGGCGCGTCGGCAGCCTGCGCGAGGCGGTTTCGATCGCGTGCGTTGCCGTGCCCGAGGCCGAGGAGCGCGCGGCGACAAAGCGCTGCCTTGAATTCGCCGCCCAGCATCGCGGCGCCGCACAGCAGATGGCCGCGCGAATTGGTGCGTTGCTCGACGCCGCGACATCGATTCCAGCACCGTGAGCACAACGCCGATGGGAGCAAGCGCGCGAACGGGATCGCGAATGCAATCGCAACGGCAATCGCAACTGCAATCGCGATGGCGCACATGGGCCTGCGTCTGCGTGGCGTTGTTCGCGCTCGCCGCTTGCCAGAGCCCGCCGACGAAGCCCGAGACGAGCCCCGTGATCGTTGCGCAGCCGCCCGCGGTCGAGCCCGCGCCACCCGTCGCCAAGCCCGCACCGCGCCCGCCGCGGATCGGCCTTGCGCTCGGCGGTGGCGCGGCGCGCGGCTTTGCGCACATCGGCGTCATCCAGGTACTCGAGGAGGCTGGCATCCGACCCGATCTCGTCGTCGGCACGTCCGCAGGCAGCCTCGTTGCTGCGCTCTATGCTTCGGGCCAGAGCGGCGCGCAGCTCGGCGTGCTGGCCGAGACGATGGATGAGGCAGCGATCACCGACTGGTCGTTCCCCGGCCGCGGGCTGATCCGCGGCGAAGCGCTCGCACGTTTCGTTCGGGAGCAGACCGGCGGTCTGACGATCGAGAAGATGCGGATGCCGCTCGGCATCGTCGCGACCGACCTCGACAGCGGCAACGCGATCCTCTTCCAGCGCGGTGATACCGGCATCGCGGTGCGTGCATCGAGTGCCGTGCCGGCGGTGTTCCGGCCGGTGCGCATCGGGAACCGCGAGTATGTCGACGGCGGCCTGGTCTCGCCGGTGCCGGTGCGCTTTGCGCGCCAGATGGGCGCCGACCTCGTGATCGCCGTCGACATCACGCAATCGCCCAAAGGCGCAGAGACCGGTGACGTTTTCAGTCTGCTGTTGCAGACATTTTCGATCATGGCTCGCAGCATCACGCAGTTCGAACTGCGTGATGCCGATGTCGCGCTGCGCCCGCAGCTGCAGGGCATCACGAGCGTCGACTTCGCGGCGCGCAAACAGTCGATTCGGGCCGGCCGAGAGGCCGCGCTCGCACAGTTGCCGCAGTTGCAGGCTAGGATCGTTGCGTTGACGCGTTGACCTGTCGATCGCCCTTGCACGCAGCAGTTGCAAGCCATTTGGCGATAGCCGGCACCAGGTATGAGCGCGGTCAGGAAGGCGGGCGAGGTGATCTGAAACATGCGACGCGGCGCCGGAAGGCGCACGCCATTCGAATCCGAAAATAGAGTATGAACACAAAGGACATTGCGATCACGTCGCCAGGGGAAACGCCGGGGCGACCTTCTCGCTTGCCGTCGAAGGGCCGGGAGCCCGGCCTTCAAGGCGTTCAGGACGCAACGCGTGCGCGCAGGCGAGAAGCACCCAAGGGCCGCCGCGCGAGCGACGCGGCACGCGCGACGGTGTGTGAGCTGCTGGGTGAGGCGCCGCGTCGGCGGGACATGCTGATCGAGTACCTGCACCTGCTGCAGGATCGTTTCGGCCATTTGTCGGCCGATCACCTGGCGGCGCTCGCGCAGGAGATGCGCCTTGCGCAGACTGAGGTCTACGAGGTTGCGACTTTCTATCATCACTTCGATGTCGTCAGGGAAGGCGAGACGGCGCCCCCTGCGCTGACCGTGCGCGTCTGCGACAGCCTGTCTTGCGCAATGGCGGGCGCCCGGGACCTGCTCGCGAGATTGCCGGCGATCCTCGGCGCCAACGTGCGCGTCATCGCCGCACCGTGCATCGGCCGCTGCGAACAGGCGCCAGCCGTTGTCGTCGGCCAGAATCCGCTTGCACGCGCAACGTGTGAATCGGTAGAGGCGGCAGTGAATGCCGGCCGCACGACGGTCGAGCCCATGGGTTTCATCGACCTCACGGCCTACGAGGCAGCTGGCGGCTACGCGTTGTTGAAGTCGTGCGTCGCGGGCGGCCGTGATATCGACGATATCGTCAAGACGCTGTCGGATTCGGGTCTGCGCGGCCTCGGCGGCGCGGGCTTCCCGACCGGGCGCAAGTGGAGCATCGTGCGCAACGAGCCCGCGCCGCGGTTGATGGCGGTCAACATCGACGAGGGCGAGCCCGGCACGTTCAAGGACCGCGTTCTGCTCGAGCATGACCCTCACCGCTTCCTCGAAGGCATGCTGATCGCCGCCTGGGCGGTGGGCATCGCGCGCATCTACATCTATCTGCGCGATGAGTACCACGGCTGTCGCGCGATCCTGGAGGGCGAACTCGCCAAGCTGCGCAGGAGCCCGCCGTATCCGGGCATGCCGGAGATCGAATTACGTCGCGGCGCGGGCGCCTACATCTGTGGCGAAGAGTCGGCGATGATCGAATCGATCGAAGGCAAGCGCGGCATGCCGCGTCTGCGCCCGCCCTACGTCGCGCAGGTCGGCCTCTTCGGCCGGCCAACGCTCGAGCACAACTTCGAGACGCTCTACTGGGTGCGCGAGATCGTCGAGAAGGGTGGCGCGTGGTTCGCGTCGCATGGGAGGCATGGCCGAAAGGGTCTGCGCTCGTTCTCGGTTTCGGGGCGCGTAGAGAGCCCGGGCGTCAAGCTCGCACCGGCCGGCATCACGATGCACGAGTTGATCGCCGAATACTGTGGCGGCATGCAGGACGGCCACGCGTTCTACGCGTACCTGCCGGGCGGCGCGTCGGGCGGCATCCTGCCGGCAGCCATGGGCGACATTGCGCTCGACTTCGACACCTTGCAACCGCACGGCTGCTTCATCGGTTCGGCGGCGGTGATCGTGCTGTCCGACCAGGACCGCGCGATGGACGCGGCGCGCAACATGATGCGTTTCTTCGCACACGAATCCTGCGGGCAGTGCACGCCGTGCCGCAACGGCACTGCGAAGGCGTCGGCTTTGATTGACGCGCCGCAGTGGGATCTGCCTTTGCTTGCCGACTTGTCGCAGGTGATGCGCGACGCATCGATCTGCGGCCTCGGGCAGGCGGCACCTAACCCGATGGATTGCGTCGTCAAGTACT
>JBDTSN010000099.1:0-6934 GCA_039931145.1 Burkholderiales bacterium
CGAGATCGACTGGAAGATCAGCCGCCCGAGGCCCGGCAGGTAGAAGACGTTTTCAACGACGATCGTGCCGGCGAGCAGCTCGGCGAACTGCAGCCCCATGATCGTCAGCACCGGGATCATCGCGTTGCGCAGCACGTGGCGCCACAGCGCGGCGCGCTTGGACAAACCCTTGGCGCGCGCGGTGCGCACGAAATCCTCGCGCAGCACTTCGAGCACCGCCGAGCGCGTGATGCGCGACAGGATCGCCGCCTGCACGACGGCGAGCGACACAGCCGGCAGCAACAGCGACTTGAGCGCCGGCCAGAACCCCTCGCCCCAGCCCGGAAAGCCGCCCGCCGAGAACCATCGAAGGTGCACCGAGAAGAGCAGGATCAGGAGGATCGCGAACCAGAAGTTCGGCACCGCAATGCCGAGTTGCGACAGGCCCATGAGCCCGACATCGCCGAGCTTGTTGTGGCGCGACGCGGCATAGACGCCGGCCGTGATCGCGAGCACGGTCGTGAGCGTCATCGCGATCAGCGCGAGCGGCACGGTGACAACGAGGCGTTCGGCGATCAGCTCGGAGACTGGCGAGCTGTAGGCGTAGCTGAGGCCCAGGTCGCCGCGCAGCATGCCGCCGACCCACGCGATATAGCGCTGGAGCGGCGGCTGGTCGAGGCCGAGCTTGACGGCGAGTGCCTGCACCGCCTCGGGCGACGCGTCGGGCCCCATCATCATCTGTGCCGCATCGCCCGGCAGTACTTCGAGAACAAGGAAGACGACGATCGTCGCCGCGAGCAGCGTCGCGATGAGGGTGGCCAGGCGCTTGAGCAGGAAGACGCTCATCGCCGATCGTCGTGATGTGGGGGCAGCAGGGCTCGCATGAGGCGCGACGATAACCCGGGCACGGCGCTTTCGGCGGGGTGCGCTTGCGCAGTCCCGGCTTGAGCTGCATCATGCCGGCAGGTGGCCCCGGCGCGCAGACCGGTGTGTCCGCGGTACGCCACCCATCGATCAACCAGCAAGGAGCAGACCATCATGGCAAGCAATCAATTCGTTTGGTACGAGCTGATGACGAGCGACACATCGGCAGCGACGAAGTTCTACGAAAAGGTCCTGGGCATGAGCGGCGCGGACGGCGGCATGCCCGGCATGAACTACACCATCGTCTCGGCAGGCGGCGCGCCCGTCGGCGGGGTCATGGACATCCCGGCCGAGGCAAAGAAGATGGGCGCGCGGCCGAGCTGGATCGGCTACGTCGGCGTCGCCGACGTCGATGCCTACGCGGTGAAGGTGAAGGCCGCCGGCGGCGCAATTCATCACGCGCCGGAGGACATCCCTCAGGTCGGGCGCTTTGCCGTCGTCACCGATCCGCACGGTGCGGCCTTCTCGCTCTTCAAGGGCTCAAACGAGGAGGCGCCGCCGAGCGCGCCAGCAGGCACGCCGGGCCATGTCGGCTGGCACGAACTGCATGCCGGCGACGGCCCGGCCGCATTCGCCTTCTACTCGGGCCTGTTCGGCTGGACCAAGGACGAGGCGATGGACATGGGCGCGATGGGCGTCTATCAACTCTTCGCGGCGGGCGGCGCCACGATCGGCGGCATGATGACGAAAACGCCTGAAACGCCCGAGCCAAACTGGCTTTACTACTTCAACGTCGACGCGGTCGAACCTGCGATGGAGCGCGTGAAGAAGGGCGGCGGCCAGGTGCTTAACGGGCCGATGGAAGTGCCGGGCCCGATGTGGATCGCGCAGTGCACCGATCCGCAGGGGGCGATGTTCGCGGTGGTGAGCGCCAAGAAGTAGAGACGCTTGTTGCTTGCCGCGGCCGGCCTCAACGCCGGCTGCGCCATGCGTCCTTCAGATTCGCCCATCGATACGCCGCCTGTGCCGCCAGCAGCCCGAGCGGCCGCCAGGTGCGCGAGAGTCCATAGGCTTCGAAAGCCACAGGCACGGGCGCCTTGCCGCTGATTGCATCGGCCAGCACCTCACCGGCAACGGTCGTCGGCGCGACGCCGTGACCGCCGAAGCTCGACGCGTGCCAGACGCCTTCGAGCGGGCCGGCGTCGATGCGGCCGATCTGCGGCATCTTGTGGCGCGCGTAGCTCATCAGGCCGCTCCAGGCAAAGTCAATGCGCGTGTCCTTCAAGCTCGGGAACACGCGCAGCATGTCGCGGCGCAGGAAGTGTGCAATCTCGTCGGGCTTGCGGTCACGTACCGAGATGCGCCCGCCCCACAGCAAGCGGGTGTCGTTCAGGCGCCGGTAGTAGTCGAATGCGAAGCGCGTGTCGTAGATCGCTGCGCAGCTCGGTATCAGCGCCTCGATTTGCGCGCCGAGCGGCTCGGTCGCCATGACGTAGGTCGCGATCGGCAGCATCGCGCGCTCGATCGCCGGTAGCACGCCGTGCAGGTAGCCGCCGCCCGCCATCACGACATGGCGTGCGCGCACCGCGCCGCCTTCGGTGGCGACGCGAAAGCGGCCGTCGGCCAGCCGCTCGACGGCGCGTGCCGGACTTTGCTCGTGCACGGTTGCGCCGCCCGCTTGTGTCGCACGGGCGACGCCAAGCGCGTACTTCAGCGGGTGAAAGTGAAACGCGTCGGGCTCGATCAGCGCGCCTGAATAGCGCTGCGTCACCACATGCTGCGCCAGTGCGTCGCGCCCGACGAGACGCCACTCGACACCGAAGTGCTCGCGCATGAACGCCTGCTGGCGGGTGAGAATGGATTCATCGTCGAACCAGTTCGCGAGCAGCGCGCCGCCCTCGACCGCGTCGCACTCGATTGCGTACGACTCGATGCGGCGGCGGATCAGATTGACCGCCGTTTGCGTCAGGCCGTAGCAGGCGCGCGCCCTCTCAGGCCCGAGTTGCGCGACGAGGTCGGCGCTGTCCAGGCTGTAGCCGCCGAAGACGAAGCCGCCGTTGCGCCCCGACGCACCGAAAGCGATGCGCTCGGCTTCCAGCAGCACGATACCCCGCTGGCCGCGCTCGACGAAGCCGAGCGCCGTCGCGAGGCCCGCGAATCCGCCGCCGACGATGCAGACCTCGGCAACGTGCTCACCCACGAGCGGCGCGTGCGCCAGGCCGCGGTTGGCGGTCGCCTCGTAGTAGCTCGTCGCGGCGGCGGTGAGAGCCGGGTTCATATGGCGATTGTCGATCGTCAATTTCGAGTACAGACGCACGTCGCGGCGCTATCCTGTCTTCGTTCTCTTCGAACGCCGGCCCACACCATGAGATCGAACGACATTCCCTTCGACACCACGCAACTGCTGATCGGCAGCACGTGGCGCGGCGCCGCGAGCGGCGTAACGATCGAGCTCGAAAATCCTTCAGACGGCAGTACGCTTGCGATGATTGCGCGCGGCACGGCGGCGGATATCGATGCCGCGGTCGCGGCAGCGCGCGCCGCGCTCGATGTCGGCGAATGGGGTCGCCTCAGTGCAGTCGATCGCGGCCGCGTGCTGGCGCGCATCGGCTTGGCGGTTGCGGCGCAAGCGGACGAGCTCGCGCGGCTTGAAGCGCTCGACGTCGGCAAGCCGTTGAAGCAGGGTCGCGCCGACGCGCTCGCACTCGCGCGCTACCTCGAGTTCTATGCCGGCGCGTGCGACAAGATCCACGGCGAGACGCTGCCCTACCTGAATGGCTACACGGTGCTCACGCTGCGCGAGCCGCACGGCGTGACGGGTCACATCGTGCCGTGGAACTACCCGATGCAGATCGTCGGCCGCAGCGTCGGCGCTGCCCTCGCAATGGGCAACGCCTGCGTGCTGAAACCGGCCGAGGAAGCGTGCCTCACGGTGCTCGCCTTCGCGCGCATCGCGCAGCAGGCCGGGCTGCCTGACGGCGCATTGAACGTCGTCACCGGGCTAGGCGTTGAGGCCGGCGCCGCGCTCTCTGCGCATCCCGGCGTGAACCATGTGTCGTTCACCGGCTCGGTCGGCACCGGCGCCCTGGTGCAGGCGGCGGCGGCAAAGAACGCGGTGCCGGTGACGTTGGAGCTCGGTGGCAAGTCCCCGCAGGTCGTATTCGCCGATGCCGACTTAGCCACGGCACTGCCCTTCCTCGTCAACTCCGGCATCCAGAACGCGGGGCAGACGTGTTCGGCCGCGTCGCGCATCCTCGTCGAGCGCAGCGTCTACGCCGACGTGTGTGATCGCATGGCCGAGCGCTACAAGGCGTTGCGCGTCGGCCCGGCGCTTGGCGATCTGGACGTCGGCCCCGTCATCTCACGCCGTCAGCGCGAAGTGATCGAGCACTACCTCGCCCTCGCGCGCGACAGCGGCCTCGCGGTCGCGGCGCAGGCTACGCTCGTTCCCGATGCGCCGGCTGGCGGCCACTACGTGCGCCCGACGCTGATCGCCGACGTTCCCGACTCGCACGCCGTCGCGCAGCAGGAGATCTTCGGCCCGGTGCAGGTGCTGATCCCGTTCGACGGCGAAGCGCAGGCGCTCGCGATTGCGAACGGCACGTCGTTTGGCCTGGTTGCCGGCGTCTGGACGCGCGACGGCGGGCGCCAGTTGCGAATGGCGCGCGCGCTGAAGTGCGGGCAGGTCTTCATCAACAACTACGGCGCCGGCGGCGGTGTCGAGCTGCCGTTCGGCGGCGTGAAGCTGTCGGGCCACGGGCGCGAAAAGGGCTTCGAGGCGCTGTACGGTTTCTCGACGCTGAAGACGGTGGCAATCCACCATGGATGAGCCGCGAGCCTCGGCCAAGGACAAGGAGAGCAACATGAGATTGCGTGAAAAGGTGGCGATCGTCACCGGCGGCGGATCGGGTTTCGGCGAAGGCATCGCGCGCAAGTTCGTCACCGAAGGCGCGCACGTGCTGATCGCCGATCGCGACGCGGAGGCTGGCGCGCGTGCTGCGAAATCGCTCGGCGCGCATGTGTGCAGCATCGCCGTCGACGTCTCGAATGCCGACGATGTGAAGGCAATGATCGATGCCGCCCACAAGCACTACGGCGGGCTCGACATCCTCGTCAACAACGCCGGCGTCGGCCACCTGCCGCAGCCGCTCGAGAGCCTTCCCGAGGACGAATTCGACCGCATCGTCGCGGTCAACATGAAGTCGCTCTATCTCGCAGCGCGCGAAGTCGTACCGCACTTCAAGGCACAGAAGAGCGGCGTGATCCTCAACATCGCGTCCACCGCCGGCGTCAGCCCGCGCCCGCGCCTGGCCTGGTACAACGCGAGCAAGGGCTTCGTCATCACCGCGACGCGCGCGATGGCGGTCGAGCTTGCGCCGTTCGGCATCCGAGTCGTCGCCCTCAACCCGGTCGCGGGCGACACGCCGATGCTCAAAGTCTTCATGGGCGAGGACACGCCCGAGATGCGCGCCAAGTTCCTCTCGACGATCCCGATAGGCCGCTTCTCGACGCCCGAGGACCTGGGCAACGCAGCGTGCTTCCTGTGCTCGGACGAAGCATCGATGATCACCGGTGTGGCGATGGAGGTGGATGGGGGACGGTGTATCTGAAGCCGGAACGCGTGGTTCGGATGCGCTGTGCAGGTAGTAGAGCGAGAGCGGCGGCGCGGAAAGCCTCCGACGCGGTGTCCGCGCTTTCGAGGCGCCAGGTTCCGCTGAGCACTGACGCAACCAATGTGCCAGCACGCGGACAGATCGAGTGCTCAGCTCGCGCAGCGCAACGCCAGCACGGCGAGGTAGCCCGCCGGCGCGTCGATCGTCTGCAGCCGCGAGTCGCCGATCGTGGCCACGCGACTTTGGAGCAGCGTCACCATCGACGGTGCTGTCGCCAGCGCTGCGATTCCGAGGCCGTGCGCCTTGAGCCAAGCCTCGCGCCCGGCCCACAGCAGGGTCAGTGACCGCGGCCCGGCAAGCACGGCGTCGCGCTCGTCGTCGTGCAGCCAACCAGCGGCGTCTTCGAGCTCGACTGCACCGATGCGCTCAACGTCGACGCCGATTCGCATGTCCTTCGCCAGTGCAATCACACCATGCCGGTCGCGGTGGCTGGTGCTTACGCAGCGATCACCTCCCGGTAGCCACGGTTCGCCGCTCGATCTGAACTCGACCGGCCCGGCGATCCCGTGCAGCGCGCAGCGGCGGGCGACGAACCGGCGCCGCACTTGAGGCCGCAGAAGTCGGCCTGCGGCAGAGCGCTCCTGCGCGCCGAGGGCCGCCTCGTCGGCGTTCAGCGCATCGAGATCGAGCCAATGCAGTGTGACGCCGTTCATCGCCGTTCCAGTGGCAGCAGCACGTCTGTCATCACGCGGCTTAGTTCTTCGATGCCTTCGGCGTCGAACAGATCATGGTGTGGCATCGACAGCAGGTGCATGGTGATCGGCCCGTCGACGAGGGCGTTCCAGCCGTTGAGTTCGGCGCGGCGATGAAAGCGGTCTTTCGCGCAGCGCAGCACGCAGATCGCGCCGCGCAACGGCCCGGCGCGGTAGCGCATGTTGGCAATCCAGTTCGCGTCGCGCATGCGCTTCGCCGCGTCGGGCGCGGTGCCTGCGGCCATTCGGTAAAGCCAGGGCAGTTTCGACGCGCGGCGGTCGACCCAGCGCATTGCGCGTTCGTGCAGCGCTGCGGCGATCTCGCGCATGGTGCCTTCCTCGAACGCTTCGATCGCATGTGCCCACGCACGGCGCAGCGTGCCGTGCTGCACGGCGGCGCCGGGCGCGTAGGCGTCGAGCATCACCAGCAGGCCGGTACGGCCGGGTCGCTGCTGCAGCGCGCGCGCAATCTCGAACGCCACCAGCCCGCCGAGCGAGTAGCCGAGCAGGTGCACCGGCCCGCTCGGCTGCACGCTGTCGATCGCCGTCAGCAACTCGGCAGCAATGCCCTCGATGCTGTCCAGCGGCGTCACGCTGCCATCGTGGCCGGGGTAGGCCAGGCCGATCACCGGACGGCCGGCGTTCAGGCGGGCGACCAGCGGCTGGAACCGCACCGGGTGACCGCCCAGACCGGGGATCACGAACAGCGGCGCGCCGCTGCCGAGG
>JBDTSN010000100.1:0-6931 GCA_039931145.1 Burkholderiales bacterium
CATTGGGAACCAGGAAAAGGGCCCGGCCGCCTCGTGTGCGGTACCCGTCTCGCTCTGATCAGACTCGGTTGCCCTTAGATCAGCGGCAAATGCCGTTACCTGGTGCAATCGCCGCCGATCGACGACTTGCTTCGGTCCACTGGCACGATGTGCTGCTTCAGCAACTGTATGACGACCTCGTCGCGAAAGCGCTGCAGCGCCGCCGGCGTATCGCGGTCGATGCGCGAAGCTTCGAGAAGGGTGCTTCCATCGGCCATCTGCCATTGCTCCACCTTGAGTTTCCCGGATTCGATCCGGGTCATGGTGCTGATGCAGCCTGTTGACCTGGGTTGCAGTGCGGCCGGCACGCTTGCGGTCTTGTCGCGGGTGCCATAGGTGCAGCTGCGCGAATAGACCTTGCGCACGCTGTCGGCTGCCATGAACGTGACATCGGCCTCGTCCTTTCGCTTGTTCGGGCTGGGCAGCGGACACTGCCATTGTGCAAGCCGCGGCGAGGCCGGAAGCGGATCGGCGCCGCGCAGTTTGTAGGTCAGCTGGGTGTCGGTGCCGTCGGTACGCTTGCGCATGATCGGCTTGAAGCCGGCGGGCACGTCAGCCGGGGCGACGATCTCGAAATACTGCACCTCATGGCGGGAGCGCTCGCCAGGGTGCAGCCCGAGCGCATGCAGCGTGGAGGACGCACTGTCCGGTCCCCCCTGAGTCGGGCTCCAGCGTACGGAGTATTCGGCGCGTGGCGTCGCCGCCAGCGCCGTACCGGCCCACAAGGTAAGGAGAATCGGCAAGAAGTACAGGCGTTTGGAGATCATTGCGGCCCAACTGACAGAAGCTGCCATATTCTGGCTGACCAACGGCGTGAACGGGTTGCGTGCCGCCGACTGCGTCAGAATCTGCGTCATGCGCCGGACCCGGCCACTCCCTGGACCAAACCTGCCGCGAGATTTGCCCACCATGTCGCACACCCTCATCGTCCTGCCTGACGACACGGCCAAACCGATCGTCGACGCCATCGAAGGTGCCAAGTCGACGCTCAACATTCGCATGTTTCTGTTCACGGACAAAACGCTTCTGGACGCGGTGATTGCAGCCAGCGCAAGAGGCGTCAAGGTGCGGGTGATGCTCAACCCGGAGCGGCGCAGCGGGGAATCGGAAAACGAGGAAGCACGCGCCGCGTTCGCGGCTGCCGGCATCGACGTGCGTGACAGCAGCCCGGATTTTGCGTTGACGCATCAGAAATCAATGGTGGTGGACAACACGATCGGTTTCGTCGAGTCGCTCAACTGGGAACCACGCGATCTGACAAAGACGCGCGATTTCGCCATCGTCACCACCCATGGCCACGAGGTCGAACAGATGGTCGATGGCTTCGACGCTGATTGGGAGCGCAAGGACTTCGTGCCACGCAGCGGATCGAGTCTGATCTGGTGCCCGAACAACGGTCGCCAACGCATCGCCGCGTTCATCGATGCGGCCCGGCAATCGCTTTGGCTGCAGAACGAGCGCTATCAGGACCAGGTCATCATCGAACGGCTGGTGCGCGCGGCGCGCCGCGGCGTCAAAGTGCGCGTCTTGGCCAAACCGCCGCACACGCTGAAGCCTGACAAGTTGATCGAGGGGGTGGGGGGCCTGCGTATCCTGCAGGATGTGGGCGCCGAGGTGCACACGCTCAAGCACCTCAAGCTGCATGCCAAGATGATGCTGGCCGACGGCGCGCGCGCGCTGATTGGTTCGATCAACCTCGCTCCCGGAAGCTTCGATGCGCGCCGCGAACTGGCAATCGAGTCAGACGAGCCTGAAGTGATCAAGCGGCTCGAGCACGTAGCAAAGCACGACTGGAAAAAGTCCCACGTTCTGGATCTGAGCGACCAGGCGCTGATCGAAGACCTTCAAAAGCGCAAGGGGCTGAGTGCCGAGAAGCTGGCGCTTTATGAAGACAGCGACCACTGGGGATATCACGGTGCGACGGACGAGCCGCACGGAAGACATCACAAACACACGGCGCACGACCAGAAAAAATAGGGCCGGGATCAGAGTCGCGTCCCCGCGCACTTAGCTACTTCGGCGGCTTTGACGGCAGGTGCGTGTCATACAGGGTCTGAAGCTTCTTCAGCTTGAGCACTCCGTAGAACACGGTGATGACCATGGCCGACACGAGCAGGACGACACAGGCTTTCTCCACGCCGAAATCGGCCTGGCGGTTGGCGACGTTTGCGCCGACGATCAGCGCCAGGATGCACAGATTGATCACCCAGTTCATCGTGTTCGAGACGACGAAATGCAGCGTGCCGAACCCGGCCAGTTGGTAGAGCATGAAGGGCAGGATCGCCGCCGCCGGAATGAACTGCGAGACGCCCAGGGCGAGCGGCGCTGCACCCGGGGCCGCGTCGTGAAGTAGCCTGCTGAAGGCCAATTCATGAAAAAGTGTCGGCACCGCGCACAGCAGAGGCACCACTGCCAGCAGTTCCAGCACCAGCGCGCCGCTCCACGTGCCAATCCGCGAGGCGTGGTCCGCGCCAGCCACATCGGACTGGCTGCCGATGAACAGGCCGCCGACGATGGCCGTGGCGCTGGCCAGCATGAACAGCTCCACGCTGACGCCGAAACCGGTCGGTTCGCCAACCTTGAGCAACAAGAGCGCCAGGAAGCCCGGCGTATAGAACATCACGCGTACCAATCGCGCCCAGACGCGCGCATCGCGCGCGGGCGGCAGTATCGGCAGCACCAGGCCGTCAACACCCAATGTCGGCCGATCTTTCGACATGAGAGAACGTTCCTTCCTTATGGGCGCCACGTGGCAGCGATCGCGGGCCGAGACAGTATCACAAAGACGGATCGACGAGACGCGACCTGAACGCGCCGAAAGGCATGCCTACTGGCAGAGCCATCAGATCTCGGGTTGTAGTCAGCCGCATGTGTCGTTGATTTGCATCGCGCACCTCGCGCTCTTCGTGCGACAACACAATCTCTGGCGCAACT
This sequence comes from Burkholderiales bacterium, assembly GCA_039931145.1. Lineage (GTDB taxonomy): Bacteria > Pseudomonadota > Gammaproteobacteria > Burkholderiales > Burkholderiaceae_C > CAIKUF01. Next base: position 2,974 of record JBDTSN010000100.1, read on the forward strand.
CGCACTCCGGATCTCCACACCAGTCCGCAGTGGGACACGGGTGTGGCAAGCATCAATAAAGTTCACACGAGGCAGCAACACGACACTAGAACAGCCCCGCCACCATGTTGATGGCGAGCGCGAGAACGAACGCGTTGAAGGCGAACGACAGCACCGAATGCAGGATCACAAAGCGGCGCATCGCGCGTGTCGTGACGGCGACGTCCGAGGTTTGCGCCGTCGCCGCGATCGCAGCCGGCCCTGGTCCAGGCGCGACATGTTGCGCCAGACGAGCAGCAGATAGAGCCAGACGCCCGCATTCCAGCCGAGCAGCGCGCGTTCGATCGCCGGCAGCGCGGCGGGCAGCAGTGTGGCCAGCGCAATGCCTGTGATGCTTGCCGTGATCAGCCGCGGCCGGGCGCGCAACTGTGTGACGAGCGTGCTCACCGGATTGCCCTGGGCGCCGCGCGCTCGGGGATCGGCACTTGGGAGCAGCCCGGCGTGCTCATCCAAGCGTCCCACCGCGGTGTTGGGTTGTGCGCGGGCTCTGAGTGTGCGCAAAGAGCGTCATGCGACAAGGATAATGGGTCGATGCACCCGAATGCGCTCATCGAACTCGCGACGGACCTCTTGCACCACGTGCTTCGCTTCGAGGCGCCGGCCGACAGCGTCGTGTCCGACTTCTTTCGTCACCATCGACAGCTCGGCCCGCGTGAGCGGCATACGCTGGCCGAGATCACCTATGCCGTGCTGCGCCGGCGCCTGCTGCTGCAGCACCTGGCGCAATCGGGCAAAGGGGAAGTCGAGCGCCGACTCGTCCTGCTCGCCTGGCCGGGCAACGCGGCCTTTCTGCGCGCAGCGCTTTCGGCGCAGGAGGTCGACTGGCTCGAGCAGGTCGGCAAGGTCGATGTCAGCGCGCTGCCGGATCGGCTGCGCCACAACCTGCCGGACTGGCTTGCCCTGCGTTTGCAGGCTGAAATCGGCGACCAGTTCTGGCCGCTCGTCGCCGCGCTCGATCAGCCAGCGCCGCTGGATCTGCGCGTCAACATCGCCAAGGCCTCGCGTGACGCGGTGCTGACGGCTTTGAGGGAGCAGGGCGTCGTGGTGCAGGCGACCTCGCATTCACCGGTCGGCCTGCGTGCGCAAGGCAAGCCCGCGCTGCACAAGATCGACGTCTTCATGCGCGGCGATATCGAAGTGCAGGATGAAGGCAGCCAGTTGCTCGCGCTTCTTGTCGGCGCCAAGCGCGGCGAGATGGTGGCCGACTTTTGCGCAGGCGGCGGCGGCAAGACGCTCGCGCTCGGCGCGGCGATGCGCAACACTGGGCGCCTGTACGCGTTCGATGTGTCTGGCCATCGGCTCGCGGGCCTCAAACCGCGGCTCGCGCGCAGCGGGCTGTCGAACGTCTACCCGGTGCAGATCGCGCACGAGCGCGACGACCGCATCAAGCGCCTCGCCGGCAAGCTCGACCGCGTGCTCGTCGACGCGCCCTGTTCGGGCCTGGGCACGCTGCGCCGCAGCCCGGACCTGAAGTGGCGCCAGACCCCCGAGATCGTGACGCAAATGGCCGCCAAGCAGACGGCGATCCTGGCGAGTGCGGCGCGGCTCGTGAAGCCGGGCGGGCGGCTCGTGTACGCCACCTGCAGCCTGCTGCGCGAAGAAGGCGAGGCGGTTGCCGACGCGTTCAGCGCGGAACAGACAGGACGATTCCACGTCTTATCCGCAGCCGATGTCTTGCGGCGTGCACAGGTCAGCGACGTTGATGCCTTGGTCGATGGAACGAGCCTGCGGCTGTGGCCCCACCGGCACGGGACCGACGGCTTCTTCGCTGCAATATGGGAGCGCGACTGAGCCGTACGCGAATGCCCGGGGCTCGCCGCCAACTCCCCTTGCGAATTTGCCGCGCCGCCCCCAGATTCAGGGGCGGAAGACGGATTGCGATGCCCGATGTCGCAGCAACGCGAAATGCCGCGGTCGTTTACAATAAAAAGTTGCCTGTTTAGGGCACATTCAAGGTAATCGATGAACGGATTTATGACGCTGTGGGACGCCGCGCTCGACTGGGCTGCGAACGGGTTGGTGCAAACCACGTGGTGGGAGATCGTCCTCGTGACGTTGCTGCTGACGCACATCACGATCGCGTCGGTGACGATTTTCCTGCACCGTGCACAGGCGCACCGCGCGCTCGAACTGCACGCAATTCCCGCGCACTTCTTCCGCTTCTGGCTCTGGCTCACGACCGGCATGGTGACGAAGGAGTGGGTCGCGATCCACCGCAAGCACCACGCCAAGTGCGAGACGATGGACGACCCGCACAGCCCCGTCGCGCACGGTATCAAGACGGTGCTGCTGACCGGCAGCGAGCTCTACCGCGCCGAATCGAAGAACCTGGAGACGCTCGCCAAGTACGGGCAGGGCACGCCCAACGACTGGATGGAGCGCAACGTCTATACGCGCCACTCGGTGCTCGGCGTTTCGCTGATGCTCATCATCAATGTGGCCCTCTTCGGCGCGATCGGCGTCACCATCTGGGCGGTGCAGATGCTGTGGATCCCGATCACCGCCGCCGGCATCATCAACGGCCTCGGCCACTGGTGGGGCTACCGCAATTTCGAGGCGGCGGATGCGTCGACCAATGTGTCGCCGTGGGGCATCATCATCGGCGGCGAAGAGCTGCACAACAACCACCACACCTACCCGACCTCGGCCAAGCTGTCGGTGAAGTCGTATGAGTTCGACATCGGCTGGGTTTATATCCGCGGCCTCGAGATGCTGAGTCTGGCCAAGGTCCGCAAGACGCCCCCGCAGTTGAAGCTCGGCGCTGTGCAACCGGTCGCCGATTCGGAGACGCTCGAGGCGCTGATCGCGCACCGCTACGAGGTGATGGCCAGGTACGCCAACGGCCTGAAGGCGGCCTGCGGTCGCGAGGTGAAACGGCTCAAGGCGGCCGGGGTGACGAACGGCGCGAAGCTCGCCGAGATGCGCCTCGCACGGCGCTGGCTGCATCGTGACGACGACAAGATCCCGGCCGAAGTGAAGGCGCAACTCGCGCAGGTCGCTGAAAAGCACGCCGAACTCGGCAAGCTTGTCGCGATGCGCGAGGAACTGCGCTCGATGTGGACGCGCACCAACGTGTCGGCCGAGCAACTCGTCGCCGACTTGCAGGCCTGGTGCCACAAGGCCGAGCAAAGCGGTATCGCCGCGCTGCAGGAGTTCTCGCTCAAGTTGCGCGCCGCGCGCGCGTGAGATCAAGAGGGTCTCGGCAGCAATGGGCGCCCTGCGGGGCGCCTTTTTCATGGCCTGTCCGGATTGGCGATGAAGCTCAGCATGCACACCGAACACCCCCTCCCCCGCTGAGGGTTGGGGGCGAAGCGGGGCTTTCGAGCGGCATGCGGCGAGCCCGGTGAGCGGTCCGGGCTTGCAGGCCCGGACGCGCCCTGCAAGGGGGGGCTGGCGCCGTCGCACTCCACGCCACCGCTCGGCCCCCATCCCGGCCTTCCCCCAGTGGGGGAAGGAGTGAAGAGATTGTCGAGCGGCTGCTGAGGCACGTCGCCAATCAGGTGGCTCGAAGAAGCTGAAATTGCGTCGGCGCACGCAGCGTCGACTATCGCGTGATGCCGAGCGCCTCGATGCCGGGGTAGTCGCCGCGTGCGATCGCGAACTTGCGTGCGTGCGGCCCCCATGGCGTGCCGTTGGCGAGCGCCGCCTTGAATGCGCCGGGCTGCTCGATCCACGCGCCGCCCATCAGCGTCACGCCGCGTGCAAAGAGCGCATCGGGCAGGCAGCTCGCTCCGGGGCCGATCATCGCGAAGGCGCGAGCGTTCCTGCAATGGGCGAGCACGGCGTCGAGCGTGTCGTTGAGCAGCACGGTGCTCGTCGAGAGCACCTTGTCGCAGGCTTCGAGTTCGCGCGCGTCGAGCGTGATGTGAAAGCCCTCGTGCGCTCCGGCAAGGTCCTGCCGCAGCTCGAGCACGGTGAG
>JBDTSN010000101.1:0-6906 GCA_039931145.1 Burkholderiales bacterium
CCGGGGAAAGCGCTTCAGGTTCGCGCTACCCTCAGCTTTTGCCTGCAAGTCTTTCGATGCCCCCACCAAGTGCCCATGCCGCCGCACATGCGACGCGAAACGCGCATTTCCGCGGCCTGCTCTGGGGGCTGCTCGCGGCGTCGATCTGGGCGACCTACTCGGTCCTCGCGCGCCTGGGCATCAAGGCCGGCTTGAGCCCCGGCGACCTGACGCTGATGCGCTTCCTGCCCGGCGCGCTGCTGATGGCGCCGCTGCTGTGGCGCTGGGGTCTGCGCGACCTGGCGGGCATCGGCTGGCGGCGCGGGCTGATCCTTTCGGTGCTCGCCGGGCCGGGCTTCAGCCTGCTCTTCATGACCGGCTTTTCGCTCGCGCCGCTCGCGCACGGCGCGGTGATCGCACCGGCCTGCCAGATGCTCGGCGGTCTCATCTTTTCGGCCTGGCTGGCAAACCAGCCGCTGACACGCGAATCGGTCATCGGTGCGGGTTTCGTCCTGCTTGGCCTCGTCTTCATGGGCGGCGACAGCCTGCTGCACGGCGAGGGCGGGCTGACGCTCCTCGGCGACGCCTTGTTCGTTGCCGCCGGCTTTTGTTGGGGCATGTTCGGCACCCTCTCGCGGCGCTGGCAGGTGGACCCGCTGCGCGTCACCGGCGTCGTCGCGGTCATGGCCTTCGTGCTTTTCGCGCCGGGCTTCTTCGCACTCGCCGACATCGGCCGACTCGCGAACGCCGGCGCCAGCATGCTGACGATACAGCTACTCGCCCAGGGCGTCGGCGCCGGGCTCGTCGCGGTGCTCGCGTTCAGCCGCGCGGTGGCGCTGCTCGGCTCGGGTCGCGCCGGGTTCTTTGGCGCGCTCGTGCCGGGCGCCGCGTCGCTGCTCGCGATTCCGGTGCTCGGCGAGGTGCCGACGATGTTGCAGGTGCTCGGCATCGTCGCCGTCGTCGTCGGCGTGCTGCTCGCGTTCGGCGCCGCACGCTATCTGATCGCGCGCCGCGAGGCCCGTGCGCAATGAGCGTGTGCAGCTGTTGTTTCAGGCTGGGCGGCGTCGCAAGAGCTGGATGATGACGAGCGTCATGACGACGTCTTGCGCCTGGTTGATCACCTCGTAGCGAAAGCGCGCCACGCCGCGATCCGTCTTGCTCTCGGAAATGCGCGTATCGAGCAGCGTGAAGCGGCAGCGCAGCGTGTCGCCGGGGCGCACCGGTGCGAGCCAGCGCAACTCATCGACGCCAAGCCCCGCGATCGGGCATTGATCGAACATGCGCGAATCAAGCACCAGCGCCCACGCGAGCGCCGCCGTCTGGAATCCGCCGCACGCGAGGCCGCCGAATGCCGAGTCGCGCGCCGCGACCGGGTCGATGTGAAAGTACTGCGGGTCGTAGCGGCGCGCGAAGCCGATCGACTCTTCCTCGCTGATCGTGCGCGGCGGGCTGAGATAGGCAACACCGGGTTCGAAATCTTCGAGGTAGTACGTGCGCTCGCTCATCGATCAAGCTCTCCCAAGTCTGGCGCCTGCACGGCGAGCGAAGTGCCCACGTCGGCCCTCTTCAGGGTTGCGGCTCGGTCGGCTCGCCATCCGCCCGATTCTGCCGGCACGTCATGGCGCCGCAGCAAACGCCGCGCGAACCGCCTCGATGCGCTTGCGGTTCATGCCCAGGTCGCCCTTGCCGATGCGTGACGCCGAGCGCACCTGGATCACCTGCGCCGCTGGGTCGTACCAGAACTCGACATCGTCGACGAACTTCATCAACGGCGTCGTGAATTGCACGTACAGATAGTCGGGCTCGTTCTTGATGATCTTCGCGCCGCGCATTTGCGAGACGATGGCCTTGAGCTTCGCAATCGTTGCCGGGCCGTCACCGCGCAGCGCAATCGGCGCGATCTCGGCGTACGCGCGCTGCGGATGATCCGGGTACATCGCGGCCTGGCTCGACACGCTGTTGTCGGTGACCGACGGCGGCTTGAGCCGGCCATCGTGCACGCCGAGGTCGTCTGGCGCGGTGCCTTGCAAGAGCCCTGCCTGCCCCGCCGCGATCACGCCGACGACGAGCACGAGCAGCACGATGACAAGCCATTTGAGTACCAACATCAGTCGCCCTCGATTCGTTGCTTTCAAGCCGGCACGGCCTCAGCGTCGCCCAGTGGCCAGCCGTGGCCAGCGCAGAAAGAATTCGGTTCCCAGGCCCCACAGGCCGTTCAGCGTCAGCCCGATCCAGGCCGTCGCGAGGCTGAATACATAATGCCCGCCCTTGAGCGGCACCACGACGTACCAGGCCACGAGCGTCGGCAAGATTGCGCCAAAAACGGCGGCAAAGAGCCAGCGCGTGCCCGAACCGGTCAGGGCTCGTGCCAGCAGCGCCAGCAGCACGCCCCAGAGGCCGCCCCAGAATGCGAGCGAGATCAGTTGAGGCACGCCGAAGGGCGGCACCGGCCGCATGCCCCATGCCGGGTGCGACACCACGCCAGCCAGGTCATAGAGCTCGAGCAGGCCCTGGTGGAACACCAGGGTGGCCGCGAATCCGGCCACGAAGCCGCGAAGGGCCGCGCTGGTTGAAGAAGTGCTCGGTGACATCGTCAGGACTCCGGACCGGATTTCATTGGGATGCAAGCAGCATCTTCAGCGCCACTGCTCCCAGCACCACGGCAATCGCGACCCGGAGCGCATTCTGCGGCAAACGACTGCCAAGTGCCACGCCAGCCACAACGCCGGGCACCGAGCCCAGCATCAGATTGGCCAGGAGAACGAAGTCGACGTGGCCCACCCACAGATGGCCCATACCGGCGACAAGTGCGAGCGGAATTGCATGCGCAAGGTCGGTACCAACAAGCTTGTGCGGCGTGAGCCGCAGCGGGTACAGATACACAAGCGCCACGGTGCCGAGCGCTCCCGCGCCGATCGAGGTGAGCGTCACGAGAATGCCGAGCACGATACCGGTCAAGACTGTCAGCGGCCGCTGCACGGCCTTGAAGCGCTGTGGCAAATCAAACCTTAGATTCTTGCCGACAGCGTGCAGGCGATCCTTGAAGAGCATGCCCAGCGCGGTGACCATCAGCATGACGCCGACCGCAGAGATCAATGTGTCGTCGCTGATACGCCCGCTACCCGACCAGTTCAGCCATCCCAAGGTCAGCGCCGCGGCGGGCAGACTGCCGCAGGCCAGGCGCCGCACGATGGGCCAGTCCACCGTTTCGCCACGATGGTGCAACGTCGCGCCGACGACCTTTGTGCCGGCGGCGAACAACAGGTCGGTGCCAATCGCCGTCTGCGGCGCGACGCCGAAAACAAGCAGCAGAATCGGCGTCATCAGCGAGCCGCCGCCGACACCCGTCAGCCCAACGACGACGCCGACCAGTGCGCCAGCAACAGCAGTCGCCACGTCAAGTGATATCACGGTAGATCCAATCAGCGAAACGCGGATTTTCGAAGCTTAGCTTGCTGTCCGTAAGCGCCGAAGTAGGGCCGTCAATTGGATCGTCCGCCGCCCCTGCGATCGAGTTCGAGGATATTGACGCTTGGCTGTTCGGTACGGTCGACGAGGCGGCGAAACGCGTGCGACTCTCGCCGGTTGAGGTATTGGATGCGGGGCCGGCGGTCTAACGCCGTCGCCCCAGGCGGACAAGTTCGAGGCTACAGGCTCAGACCCACGAACTGTCGGTCCGCATGTGCATCTCCGTTTCCGGGCTGCCGCTGACGAAGGACCCGAGCGCAATGGTCAGGATCGAGATGAAGACGCTCGCCCAGAACGCCGTCCAGAAGCTCGATACCTTGAAGCCCGTCATCAGCCGCGCGACCAGCAACATCATGAGCACGTCGATCACCAGCACGAACAGACCGAATGTGAGTCGCGTCAGCGGCAGCGTCAGCACGATGAGCAGCGGCTTGATGATCGCGTTGGCAAGGCCGAGCAGCAGCGCGGCGACGATCAACGACGAGGTGCTGTCGAATTTGAGGCCATTGAAGATGTGAGTGGCAGCCCAGAGCGACAGCGAAGTGCTGGCCCAGGCCAGAAGGAACGGTGTCAGCTTTTGCCAGGAGGTATCGCGGTCTCGTTCGCCCCACGCGGTCGCTGCGCATAGACGTAGACATGCTATCCGGACACGTCAGTCTGCCGTGCCCATCTGACCACGTAGCTCGCCTCGAGGGCGTCGCCGGATGCAAATCTTCATGGTGGAGGTTCGGCGACACGGAACCTCCGCCGTGCAGTTCAGCGGCAGATGGTTACTGTGCGAATTGAATCGTCGGCCGCGAGTAGTAGTTACCCACCATGGCAAGCGCTCCCTGATAGATCATCTGCATCGATTTGGAGAGGGATGCAATGTCGACGCAACCTGCTTCATCGCAACGAAAGCCGATGCCCTTTCCAGGTTCATGCAACCACTCGAACGTCAACGTATGGCGGAATGCAGTGTCAGTGACGTACGAAATTTGCGAACGCGAACCCATGAACGTTTTCCTCTATCGGTCATCCGAGAGCCGTTTGCGGAAAAATGCCCCAATGCCCAATGCCCAATGCCACAGCTTGATTGCGCCAGCTGATTGACAGCCTGGTTCGCGTCATCCCAAGATCCCCAAGCAAATCGTGCCATGACATACGGTCGATTGAGTACATAGCTACTCACGTCCAATGTCTGTGCGGTAGCGCACTCAGAGTGCCTCATGCTCTGAAGGCAGGGTTGTCGGCGTCGGATGGAGCGCCGCCTGCGCGCACGTTGCACCCGATGCTTCGCGGCAGCGAATCGGCTTGATTCGTTCGGCGGGCACGGAACGGCTGCGCCACACGGACCAACGGCCAAGCATCGCAGCCAAGCCGTTGAATTTGTTGGTAGGCCGTGTTGGACTTGATGGTCGTACCGGGGGGCGAAAACGTCGCCAGCAATGCAGAATGCGCTGATGGACCCGCAGGAAGCGCTCAAGACCGCTGAAGCCCTCGGCTTCACGCTGCCGTCCCCCGCCTACATCTTCGGTGCAATCATGTTCGGGCTTGTCGGCTACGCTGCCTTTCGCATGGGGCGTAAGCAGCAGCGCGTGCGCGCGGTCTGGTTCGGCGTTGCGCTGATGCTCTATCCGTACTTGATCTCGCAGACATGGCTCATGTACGCCGTGGGCGCGACACTGTGTGCGGGCCTTTGGATTGAGCGCCGCTTCTAGGCGCCGCCCCGCGGGCGCTGGCTCGGACGTGCCTGCGCATAGCGTGATTGCCTTAGGACGCGACGACGGACATCAGTGGAAATCGCGGGCGGGCAAACGAACGCATATTGATGCGACCCCAAGAGGCTAATGCCCAACCCTCTATCCATCCGACGATGCTGTCGCGTCGATTTCAACTTGTAGAAGTCATTTGCTGACGATTCCTTGGTGATTGACGCCGGCGCCACCTGATGTAGAGGCGGAGGCACCGAAGCCGCCGCCAGGCGATTCGGTGTCGATGCGCGCCGTGCTTCCAAGGTAAATCATTCTTCAATCACGCGTCCGTGTTGCCGGGCACTGCGACGTCCTTCTAGCCTTCGTGCTCGTCCTGCAAGCGCATGGCGGCGGCGAGCAGGTCGCTGCCCGATCCGATCCACTCGGCAGGCACCTGCGAGGGCGAGCCTGGGGCCGAACGGAAAGCCATTGCCTGCTCGGGCACGAGGTGGCTTACCGGCGCCGGTGTCGGCCTGCGCTTGCGCGTCAGCTCCTCGGCGATCTGCACGGCCGACGCCGGGCGGCCGCCGAAGGTGGGCCGGATGCCGGGGCTGGCCGCCAGTTCCTCGGCCGTCGGTGAGTGCGGCGCGAAGCCGTGCGCGTCGGCCAGCGGCCAGTACAGGCGGTAGACGTTGTGTTGGTGCTCGAGGTCGTCCAGGATGGCGCCGAAGCGCATGGTCGGCATCATCGCCGACAGCAGGCGCACGCGCGTGGCGTCGACGCGGCGCACGATGTGGTGCGTGTAGAGCTGGTCGGGGTGCATCAGGCCCGTCGCCTGCAGCAGCTCCTTGAGCGCATGCAGGGTGTTGGCGTGGTACTGGGCCACGCGCGGCCCCTTGTCCGAGACCGCCAGCGCGCGCTCGCGCAACGGATCCTGCGTCGTGATGCCGGTCGGGCAGCGCCCGGTGTGACAGACCTGCGCCTGGATGCAGCCCAGCGCCATCATGAAGCCGCGCCCGGAGTTGCACCAGTCGGCACCCAGCGCGAACATGCGCGCCAGGTCGAATGAGTTGATCACCTTGCCGGCGGCGCCGATCTTGATGCGGTGGCGCAGGTTGACGCCGATCAGCGTGTTGCTGACCAGGTTCAGCCCCTCCTGCACCGGCGCGCCCATGTGGTCGGCGAACTCGATCGGCGCGGCACCGGTGCCGCCCTCGGCGCCGTCGACGACGATGTAGTCGGGCGTGATGTCGGTCTCGAGCATCGCCTTGACGATGCTGAACCATTCCCAGATGTGGCCGATGCAAAGCTTGAAGCCGACCGGCTTGCCGCCCGAGAGCTGGCGCAGGCGGGCAATGAAGTGCATCAACTCGATCGGCGTCGAGAACGCGCTGTGTGCCGATGGCGAGACGCAGTCCTGTCCCGCCGGGATGCCGCGCGCGGCAGCGATCTCGGCTGTCACCTTGGCGCCCGGCAGCATGCCGCCATGGCCTGGCTTGGCGCCCTGGCTGATCTTTATCTCGATCATCCTGACCTGCGGATCGACCGCCTGCTCGGCAAAGCGCTCGGCACTGAAGCTGCCGTCGTCATTGCGGCAGCCGAAGTAGCCCGAGCCGATCTCCCAGATCAGGTCGCCGCCGTGCTCGCGGTGGTAGCGGCTGATGCCGCCCTCGCCGGTGTCGTGCGCGAAGCCGTCCAGCTTGGCGCCCAGGTTAAGCGCCATGATGGCGTTCGCACCGAGCGCGCCGAAGCTCATCGCCGAGATGTTGAACACGCTGGCGCTGTA
>JBDTSN010000102.1:0-6905 GCA_039931145.1 Burkholderiales bacterium
ACGGCCATCGTCTCGCCCAAGGCACGGCCCAGGCCGAGCATGATGCCGCCGATGACGCCGGTCTTCGTATAGGGCAGCACCACGCGCCACACCACTTCCCAGGTGGTCGAGCCCAGTGCATAGGCCGATTCCTTCAGCAGCGGCGGGGTAACCTCGAAGACATCGCGCATCACTGCGGCGATGAACGGAATGACCATGATCGCCAGGATGATCCCGGCCGACAGGATGCCGATGCCCACCGGCGGTCCTGAGACCAATGCCCCCAAGTATGGCGTATTGCCGAACAGCGACTGCAGCGGCGCCTGCACGTAGCTCGCCAGGATCGGCCCGAACACCAGCAGGCCCCACATGCCGTAGACGATCGACGGCACCGCGGCCAGCAACTCGATGGCGATGCCCAGCGGGCGCTTCAGCCAGTTCGGCGACAGTTCGGTCAGGAACAACGCGATGCCGAAACTCACCGGCACGGCGATCAGCAAGGCGATGAACGAGGTCATCAGCGTGCCGTAGATCATCACCAGGCCGCCGAACTTCTGCTGCACCGGGTCCCAGTCGCTGGTCCACAGGAAAGCCAGGCCGAACTCCCGGATTGCCGGCATCCCTCCGACGATCAGCGAGACGATGATGGCCACCAGCAGACCCAGAGTCAGCCAAGCGGCGCCGTGTGCAAGCGTGGCGAACAGGCCGTCCGCCCAGGGCGCCATCACACGCCGCTCGGGCGGTGCTCGATTGGGTGCGGAGAGCTCGATGGTGCGGTCCATGGCAGTGGCAGGTCGTGTCATGGCCAAGGAAATGCTTTCGACGGTGCGACTTGAGCTTTGCTCATACGTCAAGTCGGATCAATCGGTGACGATCGCTTTCCCGGCGCTGTCCTTCAGCGCTCCGGCCCATTCCCGGCGAACCAGGTTCTTGACTCCGTCGGGTAGCGGCACGTAGTCGAGCTCTTCGGCCATCTTGTCGCCGTTGACGTAGGCCCATTCGAAGAATTTCAGTGCTGTGGCGGCGCTGGCCGGCTTGGTCTGCGATTGGTGCATCAGGATGTAGGTGGCGCCGGTGATGGGCCAGCTGTCTTTGCCCGGCTGCTCGGTGAGGATCTGGTAGAAGCTCTTGTTCCAGTCGGCCCCGGCGGCTGCGCTCTTGAAAGTTGTGTCGTCCGGCTGGACATAGTGTCCGTCCTTGTTGCGCAGTTGCAGGTAGTTCATCTTGTTCTGCTTGGCATAGGCGTATTCGACATAGCCGATCGAATTCGGCAGGCGCTGCACGAACGCCGAGACGCCCTCATTGCCCTTGCCGCCTACGCCGGTTGGCCAGCTAACGGCCGTACCCTCGCCGACCTTGGACTTCCACTCGGCGTTCACCTTCGACAGATAGTTGGTGAAGATAAAGCTGGTGCCCGAACCGTCGGCGCGACGTACCACGGCAATGGCCGCGTCGGGCAACGGCACACCGGGGTTCAGCGCCGTCAACGCCGCGTCGTTCCATTTCGTGATCTTGCCCAGGTAGATATCGCCCAGCACTTCGCCGGTAATCTTGATCTTGCCGGGTTGAATGCCCTTGATGTTGACTACCGGGACGACGCCGCCGATGACCATCGGAAACTGGATCAGGCCGGCGTCGTTCAGCTCGGCGTCCTTGAGCGGCATGTCCGACGCACCGAAATCGACGGTCCGGGCCTTGATCTGCTTGATGCCGGCGCCGGAACCGATCGACTGGTAGTTGATGCGCACGCCGGTGGCCTTGTTGTAGGCGTCGGCCCATTGGGCATACACCGGCGCTGGAAAGGTGGCGCCTGCGCCGGTCACGTCCTGGGCCAGCGCCGAACCGGCCCAGGCTAGCGTGGCGCCCAGGGCAACATGGCGAAGCATCGAGAAACTCATGGATCGGCCTTTCGTGGTGAGTTGAACAACTCGCTCACGATAAGGTCGCTTCGTGACAGTGTCGTGACAGCCGCAATGCTTGCGCGCCGGCGTGCCTGCACATCATCGGCCCGTCAGATTGCCGTCATCCGAAGCTGACGAAGGTACGTAAAGGGCGCTAGCTAGTGGCTGGCCGTCAACGTCTGCAGTTGGGGCTTGCGCCCACTGGAAGCAGCACCTTTGCTTGGCGCACGCCATGCGTTGTCATTTGCGTCTACTCTCGAAAGCGGTCGGTGAGGGTACACAACCGGCAACAAGGGTGAGCTCACCGCCCCATCGTTCACAAGGCGAACTCAACGTGATAGGGGAACCCGCAACGTCGATTTTCGCGAATGCTCCTGACGGATCAATCAGGATCACTGTGCCGGTGACGGCTTTCGGAGTTGCGGGCAGTCAGGTTCGTGCCGACAGTTACAGCTCAAATCCGTGACAAGCCGTCGTTCGGCTGTCAAGTGACGCCGACTCGCGCCACGCCTCGTCGAACGGCAGCTTCTGAGATTTCGTCGCGGCAGGCGGACGCCGCGCGACGGCTGCTCTCAAATTAGACCAGTCACTCGACCAGAAAACCGTGGTCGGCAGCTAAGGGTCGGCAGGCGAACATCGCAGCGTGCTTGAGCGGTCGCTCCTTTCGGCTTGATTTCAAACGACAGCAATCTAGCGCAATCTTCGTTCGCTCGTTGCGACCATGAAGCGACGTTTACGACCGGCAGCTAACGGCAGACTGGACTCGAGACGAGTATGTCATCCGGGACGGGGACTGCCTCGGCTCGGGTTGCTCAGAAGCTCAGCGAACGACGCGGACGCGCGGGCACTGCAGATGCCCCAGGGCTGCGCCTCGATTCGTCGCAGGAGCTTTAACTCGAGTTCCCACGACCCGCCGCGGGCGATGAACCACGCGGCTGCATCCACAACCGGGGAGCGTGTTCGCGGCCCCGGTTGGGTAGGTGCAAACGGGTCGCCCACGCGGGCGATCTGCTGGCTGTTCAAGCGCTCGACCTCGAGCAGACCGTCGGCACCGAATGCCAGGACGGAGAGGTTGTCGTGCACGATGCGCCGAGGCGTGCTATCCACCACTTCGACGGCAACGCTGGCCTGGCGAGTGCGCTGATCGGAGAAGTCGGGAACGCGGGCGACATCTTCCCGCCAGTGCATACGCATGTCGTCAGTGGTGGCCAGCCTGTGCAGGGTGACCTCGCCGGACTGCGAAGATCGTGCGTGCCTGGCGAGATCGAATTTTGCAGGGCCGACTACAAGAAGGACCGAAAACTGTTGAATTGGACAATTCGCTGACCCCACTCGCATCACATCCGATTCCTCGGATTCAGTGGGCTAGCGTCCTACACCGCCCGATCAGTTTCGGTCCACGGAGAATCGAACGGCGGCGCCGGGCCCCCCCGCGCGTGACATCGTCGTGCCCTCGCGTCGGGCCTGGAAAACGTTGTACTCTCCCTTGAACGGGAACCTATCGACTAGGATGGTTTCCTGGCTCACATAGGGAACGCCGGTCGGCAGATCGCGATTGCCCTTGGTTTCCATCTCGAATCGGATCTCATACTTCGCCGCAGCGGGAAGCCGAAATGTTTGGGACGACATCGTCGGAGCTACGTCCAGCCAATCGATTCCCGCAAGACTGGGATAGTGGAACGGTGTTCCATTGACATGCGCGGTGACTCTCACCGTGGCGGTCGGGATTAGATTGAATGCCGTTATACCCTCGATGCGAAGATAAGTGCTCTTAGCCTGTGGCCCAACCGGGCTTTGCTCAGGATCTCTTACATGCCAGTAAGCATAGGCGAGCCATAGGCAGGCAGTCGCAGCAACGATTGCGCCAGCGAGAATTGTCGGCCCGCGCCACTTGGATCGATTCCGCTTGAAATCTAGCGCTCGGACCAGTTCCCCAACATCGTACTTGAATCGCTTCTCGCTGAGCTCCAGCGCATTCCGATCCGCAAGTCCGGCCAGCCTCGGCGGCAGTTCCGCCTTGGTTGGCATGCGTGCGCCGTCTAGCAAGGCAGGCACAACAAGCTTGCCCTGTCCAAGTGCTTCGGCGATTTCGGTGGCGACCCAATCCTCGGGGTCGTCGAGACGGCGCCTTCCCAAGGCGTCCTTCGCCTCCAGCCATTGCGAGCCGATTACGACGATGACCGCATCACAGCTTTGAATTCGCCCAGCGATCACCTCGGCAAATTTGACGCCGGGCGACAATGTGTCCAAATCACGGAAAACATTTCCAACGCCAAGCTCGGCGACGAGGTGGTCATAGAGCCTACCTGTGGAGGCAATGCTGTCCTGACGGCGGTAACTCAAGAAGGCACTTGCCATGGGGATGTCCCGGAGTTTGTTGAACCGGTGAGCTGAGGTGGCGGCTCCTTCGACCCGCGGGCGCGAGCATGCGGGTTGCCTCGCAAGCAACCGAAGGAGCCACCAAGATGAAGTCTCACACAAAGCCCGCGGACCATGCCTGCTGTGTAGGTTCAAATCTCGCTGCCCGTGCAGGGCATGCTGCGCGACGTCCGCCATGCCTTCCTGGGTCTGTAGATTGATGCCAGCCAGAACGTGCTCGGCGCGATGATGGAAGCCGACCGGATCGCACTGTGCGACTCCAAGGGCGTGCCCAACGCTGCCAAGCGTGCGCGCGTGGCGGCACCACTGCCAACAAGGCCGTACTGGGCGTCCAGCGCATCGCGGTGCGACGTGTGCGAACGCGCTCGACGAGCGAGGGCGAATTGGCGCTGCCGACCGTCCAGTGGGCGGCATGTGGCGACCCGCTGGATGCTGCGACGATGGCGGCGTGCTTGCTGCACCAGGCGGTACAGAATGGCCTGTTCGGGGCGGTGGCGCTGATAGTGGACTGGGGCACCATCGGGCGCCCGGCGGCGCTGCCGATTGACGGCTCCACATGAGGCTCCCGAGGTTTTGACCTCGGAAGGTCTTAAGCCGTTCGCTGCGCACAATCCGCCCTGGGCGCCGCCTACCTCTATATTCCCATTGCTGCCGGGGCACCTTCGGGGGCCGCTGCGCATGTGCGACCGGCCGCTTCGGGGCGAAGAGTTTACGGCGCGTATGTCGCTGATGGGTCGGTTCCGGCCGGTCGCGGCGACGACCTGAACACACGGTCTCGGCGACATACCGCTCGTAGCAGCGCCGGGGCGTCGACGGCATGAAAGACCGGTAAGCGCTGGGCTGCGGTCGTACGCCGGCACGGTGTGCGCCAACCGGCTCCGGCAGTCAGGCCAGTGACCGCTCCTTCCGGCGGCGAACTGGGCCTATCGATCCGAAGTCGCCCGTCGCAGCGTCCGTCTTGTCGCCGCAAAGGGTCATGGGCGCGCCAGCTTGCCAAGAGGTCCAAAGACCGCTGAGCATGTCATTTCAGCGCGGCAGCCAGGGCCCAGAGCGTCATCGCCACGGTCAGTAAAGCGCCGAACGTGAAGCATGTGGCGCGCACCTCGTGGTCACGCTCGGTGATATAGGCCCAGATGTGAGCGCAACGCGCAGCGACATAGCCAAACATCAGCACCGCTGCAGCCGTCAGAGGCGGGGCCGCCGCCACCAGCGGCAGGCCGGCGACAAGGAACAGCGGCGTGTTCTCGCCCTCATTGCGGTGCATGCGGCGCGCACGTTCGACGTAGTCGTTTGGCTCGACCTGTGCTGCGCTGGGGTTGGGGTTCAGCGGCGTCTTGCGTGTGTCCTCGGGATTGAGGAAGCCAGCCCCCTGAATCGGGGATGGCGTTACCGGATGATCGCCACTAGAGTTGCATTCAAGCGGTTGAGTCAGATCGGAGTTCTCTGATCTCGGGTTGACGGCCTGACCGAAACCGGACTCTCATCATCATGGAGGCAAATATGCAGCTCAAGTTCAAATACATCGCAGTCGCCGCTGCGCTGGCATGCGCAGGCGTCGCTCACGCATCGGACTATCAGGGCCCCGTCACCGTCGTGGACCCCGAATTCGCGACGTTCGCAAAGGGCAGCCTGACTGGGCCCTTCGATCTCTACTGGGATTTCTCGCTCGCTGGTGGCCCTTGGTCCTTGACGTCGAGTGTGACCAGCCGCGTCAACGGAACGAAGGATGTCGACTTCTCCCGCGTCTACATCACCGATGGCACGACCTTTTACGACTACACGCAGACCAGTTTCGACCCGAGCGAGCAATGGTCGCTTGCGCCGATGACGCTGACATCTGGCATGTATGAGGTTCACACCATCGGCAGCGCGACCGGAGGAGCAGCGTTCGTGGGCGAGCTTCAGATCACCCCGGTCCCTGAGCCAGAGACGTTCGCGCTGATGTTCGCTGGGTTGGCAGCGGTTGGCTTTGTTGCTGGCCGGCGCCGCGCGACCTGAACGAGAACTCGTCTTCCTCGACCCGAAAGCGCGCCTGAGGCGCGCTTTTCAGCTTCTACTGGCCCGAATAGCTCCGAGCAGGCGGCTCGTGCCGATGCCGGCCTCGGTCACCACACTGACAGCGAGCAGCTGGCGCTCAGTGAACAGACGCTTGAAGGCGGCCTCCAGGGCCTCGAACTCGGCTTCGCAGCCGATCAATCGGGTACCCGATTGATGGCTACCAGCCCCGTGACGGACGCGGCTATGGGAACGACCATGAACGCGACCAGGGTCAGGATCATGAGCGCAAAGTCGGAAACCGGTGGCCGAAGTAGCGCAACTTTGGATGCATGCCTCCGCGGCGCGACCGATGCGACTGCGATGCTGGCTCTTGTCGGCCCAGAATTTCCACTCATTCAGGGGATGTCCTCCGCCTGGAGGGCAGCATAGGCTCATCCGAGACGGTGACGCGGCGTCCTCATCAGACATCCGCGTCGAACAGCCCTGCAAGGAGCCGTGCTGGCACCGTCTCCACAGACGTCTTCTCTCGGCGTCCTCGAATCTGGAGTACAACACTTCAGCCCCGGCTCGCAGCAACAAGGTCAGCACCAGCAATGAACTCTGAGGACCGCACCGAGGTGATCGGACCGTACTCGATAACCGGCTTCG
>JBDTSN010000103.1:0-6870 GCA_039931145.1 Burkholderiales bacterium
GAGACTGATCGCGTCGGCCAGACGTGGAACCGGGTCTGTGTCTTGAATCGGGTGGGCACAGCGCGCAAGAGGGAACGTTGCTCTGCTGTGCTGTCATACCCCAGCGCGTGGAAGTTCGCGTGGGCGCCAACCGGCGTGGCACCCTCGACGTGTTTCAGCGCCGAGTTCCCTTGCCCCGAAGCTTGCCTTCGCGTGCGCCCGCTTCTGGCCGAGCGCTGTCGCATGGATTAGACAAACGGCGGGCTGCTCTGCGCCCGTTCGCCGTCATTGGATCAGAGCGACCAGCGAGCACTTGGCGTCGACAGCGTGCTTCTCCGGCCGCCCGCGCGTAGCGGTGAACAGATTCGCTCGTGCAGGCAGGAGGGCGCCTGCCATGTAGGTCAGTCGCGGCAACCAGCGACCGCCGGTCGCAGAACTGTCGCGCTGGTCGTAACCAGTTCGGTGCCCTACGCGGGCCGAGTGACGCAAAGGGTGTTCGCAGTTGGCGCCGGGCCGCCCCAAGCCGACTGCGCTTCCCAAAGGGGCCGCGAAGCGGCCCGTGCCGGGCTCTGGGGGACGCGAACGAAGTGAGCTAGGGGGTCGTCAACTCCGCGAGCGGAATCTGCGCGTCGCGCAGATCGCGGTTCACGGCCTTCAGCAGGATGCCCAGGTCGTCTTCGAGCCGCTGCAGCGTCGCCGGCGGCAAGCCGGCGAGCGCTTCGGGCAGCACGCCGCTGAAAGGGCCTCTCGTCTTGCGCAGCACCTGCCTGCCGGCGGCCTTGACGTAGAGCTGCACGGCGCGCTTGTCCGCGCCTTCCTTGCGGATCTCGATGCAGTCCTGCTCGGCAAGCGAGCGCACGAGGTTGCTCGCCGTCGGCTGACGCACATCGATCGCGCGCGCGAGTTCGTTGACGCCGATGCCGGGTCGGTCGCGCACGATCGACAGCGCCCAGATCTGCGCGCCGCCGACACCGGCGTGTTTTTCCATCTGCTGAAAGTGCGTCTTGACGCTGTTGAAAACCTGACGGAACTGCCGCAACACGCGCATCGCCGGCTCGGATGGCGGCGCGTTCGCCGTGGCGTCGTCGCGCAACGGCGTCGATGCGCGGGGCGGGTTCTCAGGGGTTGCCTTTGCAGTGGGCATGTCGGTGTTTCGTCTTCAGTCTGGGCGCGCAAGGTCCCGGCGCATGCGGGGTTCGGCGCTTGCGCCGCAACCCTTGCGACATGGCGGGTCGAACGCACCAAGTATATTTGTCTCAATTCAATTCGTCCAGTTGCTTCGGGTTGCGTGTCTCTGGGAAGCAAATGGACGCCACCCATGTCGGGCGCATCTGTCAGGCGCAAAGGTTGGGCGCAAAGTTTGGGCGCAATGGCGGCGGCGCGACTAGACTTGCCCGTCGCAGCGTCCCCACCTCGCAGGAATCGAAATGAGTACAGAGCGCGTTCTCTTCGCCTTCGTGATCGTTCTGGCCTTGACGCTCAACGTCGGCTTTGTCACCGGCGAGATCGCGGAGATCGGGCACCACAATGTCTACGAGCTGTTCGCAGCGATCGTTGTCAACCTGATCGCGACGATCATGAAGTTCGGCGACCGTTCGGCGCTCGGCTCGACGATGCTCGCGACCAGCCTCGTGGCCGATCTGCAGCTTATCGCCGCTGCCGTCGCCTGGGGCATCTACAGCCAGTTCGGCATGAGTCTGAGCGAGCACCAGAGCGCCACCGTCGTCTCGCTCGCCACCGGCGCGGTGGTCGCCAACGTGGTGTCGGTCGTGCTGCTCGTGATCGAGATGGCGAACCTGCGCCGATGAACGTCGCACCAGGCCGAAACCGATTCGGCCTCTTCATCCTGCTGCGCCGGCTGCGCTATCCACTGGCCGTCGTCGTGCTGGTGTACGCGGTCGCGGTGTTCGGCTTCACGCTGGTGCCGGGCGTCGACCCCGAGGGGCGGCCGTGGACGATGAGCTTCCTGGAGGCGTTCTATTTCGTCAGCATCCTCGGAACGACGATCGGCCTGGGCGAGGTCCCGCATCCGTTTTCCGACCTGCAGCGGCTGTGGGCGACCGTGGCAATCTATGCAACCGTCATCTCGTGGTTGTACGCGCTCGGCGCGTTCTTCAGCGTGCTGCAGGACCCGATGTTTCGCCGCATCCTGCATGAAGGCAAGGTCGAGCGTGCGGTGCGCCGCCTGCGCGAGCCGTTTCATCTGATCTGCGGCTACGACGACGCCGGCAGTCGCGTCGCCCGCGAGCTGACGGAAGACGGCAGGCGCCTGGTGGTGGTCGAGATCGACGCCGCGCGTGCCGACGAGGTCGACATCGAGGACCTGACGATCCAGGTGCCCGCGATGGCGGGTGATGCGAGCGATCCGAAGACGCTGATGCTCGCCGGGCTGACGCATCCGAAATGCGCCGGTGTCGTCGCGCTGACCGGCGACGACTATGTCAACATCAAGATCGCGCTCACCGCGCGGCTCCTGAATCCTGAGCTGCCGGTGCTGTGCGCGGTACGCGACCACGCCGCGCACGCGCGGATGGCGGCGGCGGGAGCCGACTATCTGATCAATCCGTTCGATACCTTCGCCGAGCGTGTCGCGATATCGATACGCACGCCGAGCCTGCATGTGATCTACGAGAGCCTGACGACGCAGACCGGCACCGCGTTCGACGACGTGCCGCAGTTGCCGCGCGGGCGCTGGGTGCTGTGCGGCTTCGGCCGCTTCAACCGTGCGCTGCGGCGCCACCTGGAGCGGCTCGGCGTCGAGACCGTCGTCGTCGCCACCGAGCTCGACGACAGCTGTGATGCCGACAACAGCGTCTGCGGCGACCCGACCGACCCGGCCGTGCTGCGCCGCGCCGAGGTCGAGCGCGCGACCGCGCTTGTTGCCGGCACGCCGGTCGATATCGACAACCTGGCGATCGTGCTCGCCGGGCGTGCGCTGAACAAGCGCATCTTCATCGTCGCGCGCGAGACGCAGCGCCGTAACGCGGCCGTGTTTCGCGCCGCGCCGGCGGATCTCGTCACGCTCAGCGGCTACGTCATCGCGGCCGAAGTGCTGCGCGTGATCCGCACGCCGCAGCTCGCGCGCTTCCTGCGTCTGGCGCGCGACCAGGATGAAGAATGGGCCGCCGCGCTGCTCGCGCGCATGCGCGAGGTGATCGGCGACGAGGTCGTCGAACCGTGGTCGATCGATTGCTCGCCGCTCGTGGCACCGACCCTCTGCGACGCGCTTGCGCATCGCCAGACGGTGACGATCGGCCGCCTGATGATGCGCACCGACCTCAGCGCCGAGCCTGAGCACGCAGTACCGCTGCTGCTGCAACGCGACCAGTCGCGCGAGCTGCTGCCGGCGCTCGACACGCTGCTCAAGGTTGGCGACCGGGTGCTCTTTTGCGGTCGCGCCCGCGCGCGCTCCGCAATGCGCCGGCTCGTGATTTCGCACGCCTTGCCCGATCTGCCCGCTGCGGCGTCGGGCGGCGGGATGGTTCCGATCGGGTTGGCGTGACCGGCGGTTTGTTCGGCAGCGGGCTCAGTGCGCATGGCGTCGCGGCGCTCATCTTTGCCACGATCGTCTTCGCCCTCTTCATCTGGGACCGGCTGCCGATCACGACCGTGTGTCTCGTGATCCTCGTCGCGCTGCCGTTCGGCTTCGTGATCGCGCCGCTGCAGACGCCGCAGGGCCCGGTCGATCCGATGCGCTTCTATGCCGGCTTCGGCCACCCGGCGCTGATCGCGATCTGCGGCCTGATGATCGTCGGCCACGGCCTCGTCGTCACCGGTGCACTCGAGCCCGCAGCACGCCGACTGTCGGGCCTGTTCGGCTCCAGTCCGTGGCTTGCTCTGCTCGCTGTGCTGGTCGGCGCCTGCGCAGTGAGCGGGCTCGTCAACGACACGCCGGTCGTCGTACTGCTGATTCCGCTCATCCTGGCCGCCGCCGCGCGGGCCAAGGTATCGGCCGGGACGATGCTGTTGCCGATGAACTACGCGGTGCTGATTGGCGGCATGTCGACGACGATCGGCACATCGACGAACCTGATCGTCGTCGCGCTCGCGGCCGCGCTCGGCGTCGGCCCGTTCGGCCTGTTCGACTTCTATCCGATCGTCGCGGCAGCCGCGGTGCCGGCGCTGCTCTACCTCTGGCTCGTCGCGCCGCGTCTGCTCTCGCACGTGCATCCGCCGGTCGAGGAGTTGTCCGAGCAGGTCTTCGACGCCGAGATCTGGGTCGACGAGGGCGGTTGGCTCGACGGCCGCCCGCTGCGCGAGGCCTTGAGCGCGACCGGCGGGCAACTCCACCTGGTCGAGCTGCGGCGCGGCGGGCGCGCGCTCGCCCGCTTGCCGTCGGTGTCGCTTCGCGCCGGCGACCGCCTGCTGGTGCAGGACACGGCCGCGAACCTGAAGGATTTCGAGACCAGCCTGCATGCTGCTTTGCACGGCGTCGACACGGAGGGCGAGAACGAAGCGAAGGAGGAAGCGGACAGGGCGGACAAAGCGGAAGGCGCGGGAAAGGCGGAAAAGCCGGAGAAGGCGGCGAAGGCCGAGAAGGCGGACGAGGAGGAGAAAGCTCCGAAGTCCGCCGTGGTGGCGCAGATGATCGTCACGCCGACCTCGCCGCTCGTCATGCGCAGTGTGCGCCAGGAGCGCATCGCCGAGCGCTATGGCACGATCGTCGTCGGCTTGCGGCCGCACCAGCAATACGAAGGATTCCAGCGCGAGAACCTGACCGAGCGCCGCATCAGCGCTGGCGACATCCTGCTGCTGCAGGGCGAGGGCGATGCGATCCGCCAGGTGCAGCGCGACGGCTTCGGCCTGCTGCTCGACGAGCGCTACACATTGCCGCGCCAGGACAAGGCCGGCATCGCGCTGCTCGCGATGGCCGCCGTCGTTGTGCTGGCGGCGACCAAGACGCTGCCGATCTCGCTCGCCGCGCTCGGCGGCGTGCTGCTCCTGCTCGCCACGCGTTGCCTGTCGTGGCAGGACGTGACGCATTCGCTGTCGGTCAAGGTCGTGCTGCTCGTCGCCGCGAGCCTGGCGCTCGGCGACGCGCTCGATCTGACCGGCGCGACGGCGTGGATGGCACGTCAACTGGCCGATGTTGCGAGCGGTTTGAGCCCGGGCTGGGTGCTTGCGTTGCTGATGGCGCTGATGGGTCTGTTGACGAACTTCGTCTCCAACAACGCGGCGGCCGCGATCGGCACGCCGCTCGGCGTCGAGCTCGCACGATCGCTCGGTGTGCCGCCCGAATCGTTCGTCCTTGCAGTGCTCTTCGGCTGCAACCTGTGCTACCTGACGCCGATGGGCTACCAGACCAATTTGCTCGTGATGAATGCCGGCGGCTACCGTTTCGCCGACTTCGTGCGCGTCGGCACGCCGCTGTTCCTGATCATGTGGGCCGGGCTGTCCTACGGCCTCGTGTTGCGCTACGCTTTATAGCCGCCGGCCGCGGCAACGCGGTCAGATCCGATCCATCCGATCCACCTGACGGGAGGGCGCACGCCATGGACAGCCAGTTGTCGCCGATCGGCCGCTTCGAGCGCATCCTGCTCGCGTCGGACGGCACACGCTGCAGTGCCGATGCCGAACGCATCGCGATGACGATGGCGAAGGAATGGGGTGCGACGTTGCACGTGGCCTCGGTCGTCATCACCAATCCGATCGCCGAAGAGGTCGCCTACAACCAGGTCGAGACGGCGGGGCATGCGGTGCGTGAACTGCTCGAGCGGCTGCACACCGAGGCGCAGGGTCTGGGCATCACGGTCGAGAAGGTCCTGCTGCGCGGACGCGACCCGCTGGAGATGATCGTCGGAGCGGCCGAAGAACACCGCGCCGACCTGATCGTGATGGGCCGGCGCGAGAAGCCGGGCCTGCTGCGCTGCATCGTCGGCACGACAACGACGAAGGCGGTCGGCGCCGCCAGTTGCAGCGTGCTCGTCGTTCCCGAGGGCGCGTCGATGTGGCGCAAACGCATCCTGCTCGCGACCGATGGCTCTCGCTTTTCAGATGCCGCGGCGGTTGCCGCCGGCAAGCTCGCCGGGTTGTGCAAGCTGCCGGTGTCGGTGATCTCGACCATCCGGCCATCGTTTTCCCCCGAACGCGCGGCGCAGGCCGCCGAAGCCGCGACGCGCGTGCACGACTTCCTGGCAGCCCAGCACATCGAGGTCGACAAGGCGGTGCTCAACGGCGAGCCGAACCAGTTGATCCTGTCGGCCGCAGCGGCGCTCGATGCCGACCTGATCGTCATCGGCACGCACGGCCGCAGCGGCTGGGAGCGGCTCGTCGTCGGCAGCGTGACCGAAAGCATCGTCAAGGCGAGCACGTTGCCGGTGCTCGCGGTGAAGCTGTAGCGCTCCCGCGCTGCGCTCACGCGCTCAAGCCGCGCGCGACTTCTCTGCTACACGTCGGCGCTTGCCCGGTTTGAGTGCGCTCGCCCCCTTCGTCAGCGGGCGCGTGTCGGCCGGCTTGCACACCAGCACCGGCACTGGCGCGAGCGTGATGAGCCGGGTCACGACACTGCCGAGCAGCAGGCGCTGGATCGCGTTGCGCCCGTGCGAGCCGATCACGATCAGCCCGCACTGGCGCTCGGCGGCGGCGCGCGCGATGCAATCGGCAGCGTCGGCGCTCGAGCCGATGAAGCCGCTCGCCGCGAGGCCGAGTCGCGCGGCCTGCTCGACGGCCGCGGCGAGCACGCGACGCGCGACGCGTTCGACCGCCTTGCGGTGTTGCTCGGGGCCGAGCGTCGCGACCGCAGGCATGTCGGCCAGCGGCAGCACGAAGTTTGGCAGCACATGGAAGAACACGACCTCGGCCGTCTGGCTCTGCGCCAGTGCCAAGCCTTCATCCAGCGCGGCGCGGGCGATCATGCCCTCGTCTGCAACGATCAGGATACGTTCATACATG
>JBDTSN010000104.1:0-6841 GCA_039931145.1 Burkholderiales bacterium
ACTTCAGCGCAGCGGTTTGCAGCCGCACGGCCGAAGACGACGATGTCAAGCAAGGAGTTGGTGCCCAGGCGATTCGCGCCGTGCACCGACACGCACGCGGCCTCGCCGATCGCGAACAGGCCCGGCACCACGACCTCGGGGTCATCGCCGACCGTCTGCACCACTTCACCGTGGTGGTTCGTCGGAATGCCGCCCATGTTGTAGTGCACGGTGGGCAGCACCGGAATCGGATCGACCGTCACATCCACGCCGGCAAAGACGCGCGCTGTCTCGGAAATGCCGGGCAGGCGTTCGTGTAGCACGTCCGCGCCGAGGTGCGCAAGGTTCAAGTGGATGTGGTCGGCGAGTTCGCCGACACCACGACCTTCGCGAATTTCAATCGTCATCGCGCGGCTCACGACATCGCGTGAGGCGAGGTCCTTGACGTTCGGCGCGTAGCGCTCCATGAAGCGCTCGCCATTCGAGTTGGTGAGGAAGCCACCTTCGCCGCGCACACCCTCGGTGATGAGGCAGCCCGCGCCGTAGATCCCGGTCGGGTGAAACTGCACGAATTCGAGATCCTGCAGGGCCAGGCCCGCGCGCAAGGCCATGCCGCCGCCATCTCCCGTTTGAGTGTGCGCGCCAGTACACGAAAAATACGCGCGCCCGTAACCGCCGGTGGCCAGCATGATCGCGTGGCCGCGAAAGAAATGCAGGCTGCCCTCGTTCAAATCGATCGCGAGCACACCCACGATGCGACCGTCCGCGGGGTTTCTCACGAGGTCGGTGGTGAAATATTCGATGAAGAACTTGGCGTCGTGCTTGAGCGCCTGGGTGTAGAGCGTGTGCAAAATCGCGTGACCAGTGCGATCGGCCGCGGCACAACTGCGTTGTGCGATGCCCTCGCCGCGGCGGATCGTCATGCCGCCAAAGGGGCGCTGGTAGATCTTGCCGTCCTTGGTGCGCGAGAACGGTACGCCGAAATGTTCGAGTTCGATGACCGCCGGAATCGCCTCGCGGCACATGTACTCGATCGCATCCTGATCGCCCAGCCAGTCACCGCCCTTCACTGTGTCGTAGAAGTGGTAGCGCCAGTCGTCCTCGCCCATGTTGCCAAGTGCCGCGGCGATGCCGCCCTGCGCGGCGACGGTGTGCGAGCGCGTCGGGAACACCTTGGTGATGCAGGCCGCGGACAAACCCTTGGCAGCCAGCCCGAGCGTCGCGCGCAGGCCCGCGCCACCGGCGCCGACCACGATCACGTCGTATTCATGCGTCTGGACTTTGTAGCTTTGCACAGGCATTGATGTTCTTTCTGCAGAATTCGATTTCAGCAAGTCGATTTCAAGATGGCGCGGAACCACTCAGCCAGATCGCGAGTACCGCAAGCACGCAGGCCAGCGCACACAGGATGGCGCCAAAGCGCAACGCAATCTGCAGCGTGAGCTCAAGCCAGCGGGTGTGCACGTAGTCTTCGATGATGACCTGCAAGCCAAGCGCACCGTGCCAGAACATGGAAACGCTGAGCACGATCAGGAAAATCGCATTCACCGGTTGCGCGATTGCGGCCAGCACCATCGGGTAGCCGGCGTCCACCAGATCAACGATCAGGAACACAAACCAGATCGAAAGTGGAATCAGCGCGATGGCGGTGACGCGTTGCAACCACCAGGGGTGCACGCCGGATTTGGAGGCTCCCAGCCTGCGCGCGATCTTGAGCGGCGTACGCAGCGAACCCTGGCCCGGATAGGCGCTCATGCCAAACCTCCACCCATGCGCAGGATAAGGACGACCCATAACAGCACAGTCAACGCCACGCTCACGCCGATCACGATCCAGCCGGTGGGCCAGTAGAGGGGGTTGTGTGCGCGGTCGCGCGTCGGCGGCCCGAAGTTCATCCCGGTATCGCGAAGCAAATGCTGGATGCCGTTGCACAGGTGAAACGAAAGCGACCACGTCCACAAGACGAGCAGCAAGATGCCGAGCCAGCTGCCGCAGAAACCCGCAAACACCTGCCACGCCGCCTCGCCGGTCGCTACGGCGATCAAACCCCACGCCAACAGCAGCGCACCCAGACACAGGAACAGGCCCGTCAGTCGGTGCAGCGTCGACTGCAGCATGTTGACGCGCCAGCGATAGACGCTGAGATGTGGCGATAGGGGTCGGGTATTGGCCATGTTCGGATTCCTACTTATTGCTCGCCAAACCCGGCATTCACCGGGTGCCAATGCCGACGATCGCGTTGCGTCAACGCAAGCATCTTGCTTCGCGTGTGACGCAAAGAGCCCGCTTCGTGCATGCGATCGATTTCAGAAATCAATGCAGCGTCCGTTCATTTCCCAATCGCCATAGCGCGTTGGATCGAGGCCATCGCCTTCGGGTGTCGCGCGTTCGCGTGGTGCCGTGCCCGGCAGAAGATCGGGCGCCAGCGTGAGTTTGGGCTCGGGCTCGGGCGGATCCGTTGATTTTTCGTCCATCGTGTGTACACCGTACGCGACGCGACGCCGCTCGATTGAGCGCGCAGGTCGTTCGCTGATCATCGCCATTCGAGCAATCAATCACCAGCACTTTCCAAAGCCCACACTTCTGTTAGTGACGGCTCGGCTACTGGCGAGAGCGGCGGGCTTCATGCTATGGGACGATGGTGATGAGTGGCGATGAGTGGCAAAAGAAGAGCGCTGATCGGCACGCGGCCGATCGAGATCAAAGGCAGCAGCCAGAGTTTGCCGAGCACACTGACCACGACCAACCTAACACGATGAAGGGGCTTTCAAGGGTCCAGCCGCGAAACAGTTCGCGCGGATTTCGACTGATTCGCCGTCTGGCATGCGGCTTGCACCGATTGCTCGGCCGCTACGTCTGTGCGCCAACACGCGACCCATCAGCGGCATTCGTCGCATGCCATCGCCCGCCTCCAATCTGACGCTCAGCCTGCCCCAGCTGCCAACATTCAGGCGAAAGCCGACCACGCGTCATAGGGTCACTCAGTCGTAGACCCGGACGCGGCACAGGCGCCGCTCGTCGTCGCGCGAGCTTAGGTGTGACATCCGCAAACGCCTTGCGGCAAGCGGACGTCAGCGATCTACCACTTCTTCTTTCGCAGCGAAGCTACTGCCAGTGCGCCGGGCGTTGTCGCGGCAGGTGCAGATGGCACCGCAGGCTGGTGCGCCTTCTTCGGCTTCTTGGCTTCCTTGTTGCCGTGCTTGCCTTTGCTCATGTCTGTTCCTTGGTCTGTGGGTCTTGGCATCGTCGCTTCACGCCAGCATCCTGTCTGTGCGCTGGCGCACTGGCAATGGTCCAGCGCGCGAACTTGAACGTTCTCAACGCAACACAGGTCCAGCACGTTCTCGGGCGATAGCCACGACATTGCGGAGAACCACCAGAAACGAAGTGACGGTGACCTGCGTGGCACATCCGCTGAAGACAACGAACGGCTGACTCGTCAGCGGTAGCCAACTCCCATCACGTAGTCGCGCAGCTGGGACTCCTCGCCCTTGACCTCCTGCAGAAGGATGCCGAGCGCGTCGCGGGCATTGAGCACGCCGATTGGCCGCCTATCGGCGTCAGCGATCGGAACGTTCTTCAGGTCGCGCGCCTTCATCTTCGACCAGATGTCGTGCACGAGGTCGCGCGGCGCGCACAGCAAGACGTCGGCGCTCATCACCAAGGCGGCTGCGAGCGTGCAGGCCGCGCCTTGGCACTCGCCGATGCGGGCGACGACATCAGACTTCGTGATGACGCCCACCATAGCGCCGCCGGTCCCGCAGACGACGACGAGATCGGTGCCGGCGCGAAGCAACCGGGCCGCTTCGTACAAGGGCGCAACGCTCGCGATCGTGATCAGCCGCGCGCGTGCCGCCGGCAACAGTTGCTCGACGAACGCGCTTTTGCTGCCATAGATCGGCGATTGAGCAGGGGTTGTTGCAGCAGTTGCCATGGCAGCCTCCTTCGGCGCACTGATCGCGGTCGAGTCGCTGGCAGGGAATGTCTCGCGCCGCGCTTCGTCGAGCAGCGCATCTGTGCGATCGATGTCGGCCGGAAAGCGGTCTTCGAGGTCGGGGCGGTTTCCCTTGTTGATCTTGGTCGGCAATCAGACCGGCAAACGGTGGCCGAAGAACGATTGGCCCTCGGCTTGTTCGTGTGCGCTTCACGTTGGGCATCTAGCCAGACCGATTGCGATGAGTCCCAGGCATCCATGACACTTCGATCGAAGCGTCTCGGAATCGCTTCCCGCGCTTGGCGACCTTGTCGCCGACGTGAAGGATAGGGAGCATTGCTGACTGTTCCATCGATGCAGGCGCTGGTTCTCTACTTCGCCGTGCGCGTCAGCGCTTTGCCCGAATGAAAAACGACGTCCGGCTCTCCGGGATGGTGGTCGTGCTCCGCGATCGAGTACATCGTGTTGTCGGCCGTCGTGCCGGCCTTGTGAACGCCGGTCACGGTGCCGTGTCCGATGGCGCTACGGTAGTGCCATGAAACGGAAGTGCCATTCGGAATCGTCTTGAACGAGGGTGCATTCTTGGTGGGCATGGCGACTTGCTCCGAAAAACGGCTTAACGGCCGTTTCACTGTTATGCGCGCAGGTGCGCGGCGTACCACGTAACGCGAGGCACCAAGTCGCAATTGCAAGGCATCTCGCATCGTGATCTCAGGACGCCTTCTTGAAGTGGCGTCGCTTCCTTGTAGAACGAACGGCCGCCCAATTCTGTGCGTCAGCGCACGCAACGAAGCAACTTCTTGAACGACCACCTCATCGAAGTACTTCGTCTTCAGAAACGCGCTGCCTTGTCCAGCCTTTCAAGCCGGTCGGAATCAGGCGCGGCACTCGATCGCTGCACGCCCAACCACGCCTTGATGGCGGCGATCGCGAGCGGGACAGAACCGGCAAAGATAAACACCAGGTCGCCCGGCATGGGCATCCATTCCAGTGTGCGTGCCGTCGTGGTGCCTGTGTATTCAAGGCTGCGCGCATGCCAGTACCGTCGTGGCGAGATGGAGGAACTCGACCGCGCCGGCCTCGAGGCCGCGTCCTGCGGCTGTTATGCCGCGGACCAGGGCACCCATGTCGATGCGATGACCTGAGCCCGGCTCATTGCAAGTGGAAGCTGCCGGCGCCGAAGAGCCCAAGCAACCCGATGACGATGAGGTAGATCGCGACGATGTAGTTCAGCAATCGCGGAACGACGAGGATCAGGATCCCCGCGATCAGCGAAACCAAGGGGGCGAGCGACAGCGACATGTTCATGCGGACTCCTTTGCAGCGAGTATGGACGGCATTGCGGTCGGAGTCTGTGCTGCAGCAAACACAGGCCACCGCGCGCAGCGGCCACCGGTTTGACTGTGGGGCGGCCGGACGCCGGATCTTGCAAAGACGTGCTCGCCGCCGCCCGGTTCATCAGACCATGGCGCCGAACAGCGCGCCTGCACCTGTGGTGACACCCATCGCGATGGCACCCCAGAACGCGACGCGCCAACCGCCGTTCCAGACCCCCGCGCCGCCGACCTGCGCCGCGACCGCGCCCAGAGCGGCCAGGAACAAGAGCGCAGCGATCGGCACCGACAGGATCAGATGCTCGGGCGGTGCCGCGAGCACGACGCCAATCGGCAGCGCCGCGCCGACCGCGAAACTGGCAGCCGAGGCCAGTGCCGCCTGTGTCGGGCGCGCGGCGGTCGTGGGCGAGAAACCCAGTTCGTCGCGTGCGTGCGCGCCGATCGCGTCACGTGCCATCAACTGGCCCGCCACCTTGTCGGCCAGGGGCCGGTCCAGACCGCGACCGACATAGATGCCCGCCAGCTCGCGCTGCTCGCCGGCCGGGTTCTGCTTCAACTCGGCGCGCTCGCGCGACAGGTCCGCGTTCTCGCTGTCCTGCTGAGAATGGACGGAGACGAACTCGCCAGCCGCCATCGACATGGCCCCCGCAACCAACCCGGAAATGCTCGTCAGCAGCAGCGTCCGATGATCAGCACCGGCGGCTGCCACCCCCAGCACCAGGCTGGCCGTGGACAGGATGCCGTCGTTGGCACCGAGCACGGCAGCGCGCAACCAGCCGGTGCGGTCGTTTCGGTGGTGCTCGTCAGCGCGGCGTGGCCTGTTCGTGAAGCCGCGTTGTCGGGACATATCGGAGTCCTCGGCTTTCGTTTGTTTCGTCATTTCAGTGGGGCCCCGCCGCCCGAAGCCGCTGACGCTCCCTTTGGGGTGCGAACGAAGTGAGCTTGGCGCAGTTTCATTTCAGGGCACGCAGCGAGAGGCCTCGCGCGGGCCCGAGTGTGGCGAGTTCGGCACCTCGGGTACTGTTCGCTGCCGCACCCACGACCGGTTTCTTCCGAGTCCGGCGCCTGCCAGAGAAGGGTCACGGACTCGATCGCCGTACGCCCAACCACGCCTTGACGGCGGCGATCGCAAGCGGAACTGAGCCTAGAAAGATGAACACAAGGTCGCCCGGCATGCGCATCCACTCGAGCGTGCGTGCGGTTGTGGTGCCGGTGTATTCAAGGCTGCGCGCATGCCAGTAGCCGTGCTGGATCACGTCCCAGACCTGCAAGACGCCGCCCGGAAACAGACTGAACACCACCATCATCGCCAGGCCGACGTTGGTTCCCCAAAACGCCACCTTGATGTACTTTTCGATGCCGGGCCAATCCCGTTCGCTGGCCGTATGGCGCAGCACGAAGACCATGAGCGCAATGGCCAGCATGCCGAACACCCCCATCAGCGCGGAATGGGCATGATTTGGCGTGAGGATGGTGCCCACCTCGTAGTAGCTGACGATCGGCAGGTTGACCAGCAAACCGAAGATGCCGGCGCCGACAAAGTTCCAGAAGCCCACGGCCATCAGGAAGTAGAACGTCCACTTGTGCGGCACCA
>JBDTSN010000105.1:0-6815 GCA_039931145.1 Burkholderiales bacterium
GCCTCCGAAGGCCGCAAGCAGGAGCAGATCAACATCGCCGAGGGCCAGCGCCAGGCCTTCATCAACAACTCCGAAGGCGAGCGCCAGGCGGCGATCAACCGCGCCCAGGGCGAAGCCTCGGCGATCACCGCGGTCGCCGATGCGACTGCCGACGCGATCCGCAAGATCGCCGCCGCGATCGAATCGCCCGGCGGCGAACAGGCGATAACGCTCAAGGTCGCCGAGAAGGCAGTCGAGGCGTACGCGAACCTCGCGCAGAAGAACAACACGATGATCGTCCCCGGCAACATGTCCGAAGTGTCGGCGTTGATCGGCACCGCGATGACACTGATGAAATCCACCCGCCCGAAGTGAGACCATGCCCTACAACGTACTTGGCACCGAGCTCGTGCCCTGCTCCTACGACCCGCTGACCGGGTTCTTCCGCGACGGCTGCTGCAACACGAGCGAAGAGGACGTCGGCGCGCATGTCGTCTGCGTACGCGTCACCGCCGAGTTCCTCGCGTTCTCGAAGGAGCGCGGCAACGATCTTTCGACGCCACTGCCCGAGGGGCGCTTTCGTGGGCTCAGGCCCGGCGACCGCTGGTGCCTATGCGCGCTGCGCTGGAACGAAGCCCACGATGCCGGCGCGGCACCTGCCGTCGTCCTCGAGGCAACGCACGAACGCGCGCTCGACTACGTCAGCCTGGCCATCCTGAAGGCCCACTCGAAAGACCCCGTCGGCTAAACTCCCCGCTCCCGGAGAGATGGATGAGTGGTTTAAGTCGCACGCCTGGAAAGCGTGTGGGGGCTAAACACCCCCCGCGGGTTCGAATCCCGCTCTCTCCGCCAGTTGCGCCATCGCGTTACGCAAAACTCTGGTGATGCCGGCGATGCCGAAGCGCTGACGCGTACCGATTTCGCGCTTCATCACTGCAGCTGGATGCTGCCGTCGTACGTCACCTTCAGCCCCAGTTCTGCAATCTCCAGCGTCATCGTTGCGGTGAGCGCCTTGGTGTCGGGCTTGTCGGCTGCCACAGCAGACGCCGCCTGCTCGATCTCGCGCTGCGAATTTACGCCGACGGTCTTCAGAAACTTGCGGATGCTTGTGTTCAACGCTTCTTCGTTCATTTGCTCTGCTCCATTTCGCCGGCAGCGGGATGGCTGTCGGTCGACGCATGTATACAGGTAAGCGACGATGCCGCGCACGTCAGGTTCGCCGAACCCCACTTCGGGCGCGAGTAACCATCTGCACGGCACACTGAACAGTACGGGCACGATCCGCATGAACAAAGCAAGCGTTACGATGGCCAGTCATATCGCAGCATCGCCGCTGCGGATGGCTGCGATCAGGGAGTTCCGGAACAATGGATCATCGATACTGGTCGAACGAACCAAGGTAGTTCACAAGGGGGAATCCGATGCTCAAGACGATCACGGCAACCTATGCCAGCCCAGCCGCCCTAAGCAATGTCGTCGACGATCTCATCAATGCCGGCCTCACACGTGAAGAGGTCTACCGCGACGACACCAAACTGCAGGTCAAAGTCATGGTTCCGGAAACTGGCGTCGCCGGTGCCAAGGAGCTTCTCGAGCGCCACCACCCGACCGCGGTCACCTGAGTTCAGACGACCCGCTTTGCGCTCGCTTCTTGATTTTGGTGGGCGCCGAGTGACTCGAGCACTCGACCTTCGGATCGGTTGCAGGTTGCCGGGGAAGTGCCAGGTGACCTGCCGCTGCGGCCGTAGCAACGATTCGGCTGAAGTCCCGGTCGCAAGCTGCTCGTCGACCTCAAGGTCAACGAGGGCAACATCGGCACCGAAGAATTCAACGGCTACTGAGCGTCGACTCGAACCACGCATTTGAGGAAGTGACGAACGATGGCGGGGTTGGAGGTTCGATGCAGCATGGTCTCGATCGTCGTCCTGAAAGACGTCGGCGCAGAGACGCGCGTGCTCTTGCTGCAGCGCGCAAGCGAGTACCTGCGCGGCGTCTGGAGCTATGTTGCGGGCCACATCGAGCCGAATGAAACGGGCCCGCAGGCCGCGAGGCGTGAGCTCGCCGAGGAGACCGGGCTGGATCCGCAGACGCTGTACGCGACAAGCTTTTGCGAACAGTTCTACGACGCAGATAACGATTGCATCATGGTGGTGCCCGCTTTTGTTGCGCGAGTCAATGGCAACTGTTCGGTGCGGTTGAACGGCGAGCACACCGCGTTGCGTTGGTTAACGTTCGATGCGGCCATGCGCGAGCTGCCGTTCGGCAGCCAGCGAGAGCTATTTGCGTACGTGCAGCGTGAATTCATCGACAGGCCGCCTTCCGCACACCTGCGGATCGAGACTCCTTGAGCGACGACTCACGTCCGCCGATCGGTCGCCGCAACCGCCTCACTGACATCACAGGGATACGACCATGCTGTTGCTTGATGCCCTGAGCCCCGCGCCGCGCGCGCTGCGGATGTTTCTGCTGGAAAAAGGCTTGTCGATTCCAACCCGCAACGTGGACGTGTTCACGGGTGAGAACCGGCAGGCGCCCTTCCTTGCGCACAACCCTGCCGGTCAGACCCCCGCATTGCTGCTCGACGACGGTTCCTGCATCGCCGAATCGGTCGCAATCATGGAGTACCTGGAGGAACACCACCCCGCGCCGGCCCTGATCGGCAGTACGCCAGAGCAGCGCGCCGTCACCCGCGAGTGGCAGCGCCGCGTCGAGCTCAACATCACCGAGAACATCCACAACGCCTATCACTACGCCGAAGGGCTGGCGCGCTTTCGAGACCGTATCCCGGTCGCACCGGAAGCCGCCGATGGGCTCAAGCGCATTGCACAGGACCGGCTCGCTTGGCTCGACGACATGCTCGACGACCATGTCTTCATTGCGGGCAGCAGCTTTGGAATGGCCGATATCTGGCTCTACATCTGGCTCGACTTCGCCGCTTCGGTCAAGCAACCATTCAACCGCACGCTGCGCAACATCACGCCATGGTTCGATCGTATTGCCGAGCGGCCGAGCGCAAAGGCCAGTCTGCATCCCGACTGGCACAAGACCGGCGTGCGTGGCTGATGCTGCGCGCGCCGAAACATCTCATCCTTGCAGGAGGTAAGCATCCATGACCCAACGTCTCGATTACGCCAAGGCTTCACCCGAGGCCCTCAAAGCCATGCTCGGCGTGCAGCAACACGTCGAAAGCTCGGGCCTCGAACACTCGCTGCTTGAGCTGGTGAAAATGCGCGCCTCGCAAATCAACGGCTGCGGGTACTGCCTGGACATGCACAGCAAGGACGCCCGCGCCGCCGGCGAAACCGAGCAGCGCCTGTACCTCCTCGATGCATGGCGAGAGGCGCCGTTCTACAGTGAGCGCGAACGCGCCGCGCTGGCCTGGACCGAAGCTCTGACGCGCATCGCCGGCAACGATGTCGACGACGCGCTGTACGCCGAAGTGGGCAAACAATTCAGCGACAAGGAACTCGTGGACTTGACGCTCGCGATCATCGCGATCAACGGCTGGAACCGCCTCGCGATCCCGTTTCGCACACCGCCCGGCAGCTATCAGCCGCGGACACACGCGAAAAGCGGCTGAGTACCCTACGCTCGACTCGCCTACAAGTCGATTTCAATGTCCCGCACCGGCAGCGAGCAACAGGTCAGCACGTTACCGGGCGCCGGTGGTTCGAGCGGGTCGGGGTCATAGGTCACCGCGCCGCCGATGAGCATGCATTCGCAGGTGTGGCACACGCCGGTGCGGCAGGCCCATTTCACCGGCACGTCGCACGCCTCGGCAAGCTCGAGCAGATTCGCGAACTCGGCACCACAACTGACGCTCAGGCCGCTTCTGACAAAGGTGACCCGCGGACCGGCCTGCGAAGCCTGCGCCGGGGGATGCGGGGCGCGCGTTGCGCGCGCTGCAATGCCCGGGGTCAGCCACCCTTGTGAACCGAAGCTCTCAGTGTGCAAGCGCCCGGCTGCGACACCCCGGGTGGCCAGCGCCGCCGTCAGTTGCTGCATAAACGACGGCGGCCCACACAGATAGAAGTCTGCGCTCAGAGGTACGCCAAGACGCTCGAGCAACGGCACCGTCAGGCGCCCCGGCGCATCGTAGTCTTCACCAAGCCGGTCTCCAGCAGTCGGCCGGCTGTAGGCGATGCACGATCGGCTGCGCGCCAGCGTGCTGAGCAAGTGGCGCGACTCCTGGGCAAACGGATGGCTGTAGCGATCGCGTGCGCCGTGCAGCCACCAGACTTCACGCGTGGATGCAGCCGCCGCCAAGGCGTGCAGCATGGCCATCATTGGCGTCACCCCGATGCCTGCGCTCAACAGCACGACCGGTTGGTCGCCCGGCAACAGTGCGAAATTTCCGCGCGGCGCGCTGCACTCGACGCTGTCTCCCGGCGCAACATGATCGCGCAGGAACGCGCTCGCCACGCCGTGGCTTTCATGCTTGATGCTGACGCGGTAGGCCGCACCTGCCGGCGCGCCGGACAACGAATAGCTGCGCAGCAGCGGCGGCTTCTCCGCCTCGACGGGCAGCCTGAGTACCAGGAACTGCCCGGCGCGCGCTGCAGGCAACGCCGACCCATCAGCGGCCTGCAACGACAACGAAAAGACAGCATCGCTTTCCCGCTCGATCTGCGTCACGCGCAACGGCCGAAAGCCCGGCCACGCGGGCGCCGGGCCCGCTGCGGCGGTCAGACCGCGATTGCCGCCAGCAGCACCGCTCGCGTGCTGATCGAACAACGCCTGCAGCGAGCCTTTCCAGCCCGGGCTCAGCGACGGGATACGCAACGCGCGCTGCAGCAGATCGGCATCGTGGCCCGGCAGGTAGAGCAATGCGTCAACCTGCGCCACGCTGATCCGCTGCGCGTCCGCGCCGACCTTCTCGAGCACGTCGCCCGCGCCGACGTCACCAGCCTCGAGCACGCGGAAATAGAAGCCGGGCCGATGGTGCGCGACAAGCAATGCCGCCATCTTCGGCTCCGCCATCCGAATGCCGACCCGATAACACGTCACCCGCGGCTGTGTCACTTCAAACAAGGCACCGCCAATGCGGTAGCGATCACCAATGCAGACTTCGTCGTCCGCCAGACCTTCGACGGTCAGGTTTTCACCAAACTGGCCGAACGTGAAGTCGCTGCGACCCAGAAAGCGCTCCCAGTATCGATAGGACTCCAGCTGGTAGACCATCACCGCGCGTTGTTCGCCGCCATGACCTAGCAGGTCACCCTGCCCGTCACCATCGATGTTCAGACGCCTCGCCATGCGCCGGCCCTGTACCGCCGACTTCCAGATGCCGGTGTGCACCGTCTGACCGCGCCATACGATGTCCTGGGGAAGGCCGACATTCACCGCCAGGACCCGCGCAACGGGGCGCTGCAGACTGGCCGACGACTTTGCCGATGCGCCGTTCATGTCACGAACGTGCGCCGGGTGCTGCGCCGGCATGGCGCGACCGGTCAGTTGCTGACGACGTGACGACCGACCCAGTCGGCGAAGGCCTGCATGTACTGCTGCAGGAAAGTCCGCGTCTCCTCCTCGCTGACATCGCCCGCCTCATCGAACAATGCCGCCGCGTTGCCGATGTAAGCCTCCGGCTGGCACATCATCGGCACGTTGAGGAAGACCATCGACTGGCGCAGGTGATGGTTAGCGCCGAAGCCCCCGATCGCCCCGCTCGAGACGCTGACAACGGCGCCCGGCTTGCCCTTCCAGGCGCTGTGGCCGTAGGGCCGCGAGGCGCAGTCGATCGCGTTCTTCAGCACGCCGGGCACAGAGCGGTTGTATTCGGGCGTGACGAACAGCACCGCATCCGCGGCCTCGATGCGCGACTTGAACGCCGTCACCGCCGGCGGCGGCGACTTCTCCAGATCCTGGTTGAACAACGGCAATTCACCGATCTCGACGATCTCGAGGGCGAGCGTCGGCGGCGCCAGGCGGATGAGGGCCTGCGCCATCTTGCGGTTGTACGAGTCCTTGCGCAGGCTGCCGATCAAAACGGCGACTTTGACGGATGCGGACATGATGAGCCTTTCGATGACGCAATCAACGAGACCGGATCCTCGGCAATCCACTGCCTTGCCGGGGCGCGCCCGCGTGTCAGGCGCGGGAGCTTGGACACTATCACGCGTGTGGTGAGCGGGCGGGGATCAAGGACTTCCGTTTTCACGCCCTACATGACTTTTCTTGCCTCACTTCCCGACGATGCCGGCGTGCGTCATATCCTGAAACTGAACCCGGCGGCGGGTCGTGCGCTGCTCGAATTTCACAGCGCGGTGCTGCGCACGGATACGCCACTGACCGCGGCGGACAAGGAATTGATCGCGGCCTATGTCTCGGGGCTGAACGCCTGCCAATACTGCTACGGCGTGCACAGCAAGTCCGCCAAGGCTTTCGGCATGAGCGAGTCGCTGCTCGCCTCGTTGCTCATCGATCCGGACCGCGCGCCGGTCGCTGCAAGGCTCAGCCCGATCCTGGCGTAGGAGGGGTTGCTGAGCGGGTGGTTGATCAGGAACGCAAGCGGCGACATGCAATCGATCTGCCAGCGCCGGCCGGCCTTGGCCAAGCTGAAGCCCGGCAATTCAAACTGACCCAGGTCGGATCCGGCGTGAGTACTTGAGCTGCTGCCACGGCGGCGTTCGTGGATCGAGCGCATCGGATGATCGGCGCTGGTGCCTGTTGCCAACTCGAACGTAACCTTTTGCGCGCCACAGCGAACTTCCCTACAGGCAGGCCATGTCTGGCTTGCCGCCACAGGCGGTTTCGCATGCGCGCACCGCCAATCTCAACCGGAGAAACAGTCATGTCCAAACAAATGCTTTCCGCGCTGGTCGCCAGCGCCTTTG
>JBDTSN010000106.1:0-6688 GCA_039931145.1 Burkholderiales bacterium
ACCGCGACTCGAACACGATCGAGGTCTTCGTCGGGCGCTTGCGCAAGAAGCTGCCGCCCGGGTTCATCGAAACGGTACGCGGCATGGGCTACCGGCTGGTGGCAGTGCCGTGATCTCGGCAAAGCGGCGCCGGCCGTTGTCGCTGCGCCTGAGACTGCTCGCAGCCACGGTCGCGGCGCTCGCAGTCGCGCTGCTGCTGGCCGGGCTCTTTCTCGCCAGTCAGTTTCGCGAGCAGGTGCACCGACAGTTTGAGACGACCTTGACGGCGCAGCTCGATCAGCTCACCGCGAAGCTCGAATTCGACGCGGCGGGTCAGCCGCAGATCGACGCTCCGGCTCTGAGCGACCCACGTTGGTCGCGACCCTATTCCGGCAACTACTGGCAGATCGACCGGCTCGCCGATGGCTCGCTGCAGCGTGGCGTATTGCGCTCGCGATCGCTGTGGGACGCGACGCTCTCGGCCCCCGCAGACGCACTCGCCAACGGCGCGGTCCACGTCCACGAGATCGGCGGCCCCGAGAACGCGCGACTGCTGCTCGTCGAGCGCACGGTGCGCCGCGACGGCGATGAATCCGTTCAATGGCGGCTGCTCGTCGCCGCCGACCTGCGCGAGACCGACGCCGCCGTGGCGCACTTCAATCGCGTGCTCGCAGCCTCACTCGCCGCTATGCTCATCTTGCTCGGCATCGCCGCGCTGGCGCAGGTGGCGGTCGGGCTGGCGCCGTTGAAGAACCTGCAGCGCGCATTGGCGCGCGTTCACGACGGGCGGACCGAACGGCTCGACGGCGACTTCCCGCTCGAAGTGCAAGGGCTCGTCGACAACTTCAACACCGTGCTCGAGCGCAATGCCGAGGTCGTGCAACGCGCCCGCACGCAGGCAGGCAACCTGGCGCACGCGATCAAGACGCCGCTTGCCGCGATGGCGCAGGCCGCGGCGGCAGCCGAGCGACGACCCGAATCGGCGCCCGGTCTGGCGCCGTTGGTGCTGGAGCAGGTCGCGATGGCGCGCCGCCAGGTCGATTGGCATCTTGCGCGGTCGCGCGCCGCCGCCGCGCAGGGACTGCCCGGCGCTCACGCAGCGGTTGCGCCGCTCGTCGATGGGCTGATCCGCGTCGTCGAGCGCGTGCATGCCGCACGCGGCTTGCGCATCGTCTGCGAGCCGATCGCGCCGGACTGCAGCTTCGCCGGAGAGGCGCAGGATCTGCAGGAGATCATCGGAAATGTGCTCGACAACGCATGTGCCTGGGCGCGCAGCGAAGTTCGGATCGCGGCGAGCGTCGACCGCGATTCCCGCCGCCTGCGCATCGCGATCGACGACGACGGCCCCGGCATCGACGCCGCGCGGCGCGACGCGGTCATGGCACGTGGGGCGCGGCTCGACGAATCGGTTCCCGGCAGCGGCCTGGGGCTTGCCATCGTCCACGAACTGGTCACGCTCTACGGCGGAAGCGTGGTGCTTGGGACAGCCGCTTCGGGTGGCTTGCACGTCGAACTGGAGCTGCCGGCCGCAATGCGTTTCGTCGGCGCCTGAAGCGATCCGCAGCGCGAAGGCTGCGGCCGAAGCAGGCTCAGCGATAAGCGCGCAGGTAGTTCCACTCGAAAAGCCGCTTCGTCCAGTGCAGCGCGCGCAGACTGGGCAGCAGCACGTTTCGATCGGCTGAGCGATAGACGAGCGAGCCGCGGTCGATCGCATCGACGATGCACACCAACTCGGTCTTGAAGGTCGCTGCAGCCGCCCGGCCTCCGAGATCGCCAAGCAGGTTGGCCGCCGCTGCGCCGGCTTGCAGATCAGCCATGTGCGCCTGCTTGGGCATCCAGTCGGGCCCGGGGAAGCTACCCGAATCGCCAACCACGAAGACGCGCTCGGCGCCCGCGACGCGGCAGTGCGCATCGGCCTGAATGAGCCCGCCCGGCGAACGCGGGAGCGACGTCTGGTCGAACCACAGATTGCCTGTCATGCCCGGCATGAAGAGGATCAGGTCGGCCTTGAACTCGCCGCCCTCGGTGACGACCTTGTCTGCCTCGAAGCGCGTCATCTTGTGGCCGAGATGGGTGCGCACGCCGCGCCGCGCCATCTCGGCCAGCAGGTGCTTGACGGCCTTCGCGCCGAGGCGCTTGCCGGGCTCGGCGGCCGGGCTGAAGAAGACGATCTCGAAACGCTCGCGCCGGCCTTCGCGCCGCAGCTGACGGTCGATACCGAACAGAAACTCGAACATCGGCCCGCCGCGCATCGCCTGCGGCTCGTTCGGGTTGCCGGCGAAGCCGATCGCGATGGTTCCTTCCTGCATCGCGCGCAGGCGGTCGCGAATACGCTCGGCGGCAGTGATGCCTTCGCACGGTGTGATCGCGTGCTCGATGCCGGGCAATTTCTTGATGAAGCGGCCGCCGGATGCGATGACGAGAGCGTCGTTCGTCACCTCGCCGTTGCTAGTCAACACGGTGCGCGCATCGGCCGACAAGCCGGTCGCTTCGGCGGCATGGAAGTGCACGTCCTGGCGCTTGAAAAATGGCTCGAGCGGAACGATGAGCTGCTCGCGGGTGCGCAAACCGCTCGGGATCCAGATGATGCCCGGCAGATAGTGCAGCTCAGCGCGCGGCGCAATGAGCGTGATGCGCGCCGCCTTGTCGCGCTTGCGCAATTCGCGGATCGCAGACAGTCCGCCGAAGCCGGCGCCGATGACGGTGATTTCCGGGGTCTGGGTCATGTCGTTTCCATCATTCTGGCGCGAGCGCGAACTACAGCCATTGCGCGATCTGCTCGACATCTTCCGGAAACAACTGCCCCGCCTCGGCCATCACGACGCGACCGTCGCGGCCGCGCACCACCGTCACAGGCAGGCCCTTCGGTTTCGGGAGCACGCGCGCAACGGCAGGTGTGAACAAGCCCGCGGGAAAGGTGTAGCCACGCTTGGCCAGATACGCGGTCGCGTCTTCGGGCTGCTTGTCGATTGACAGCGCGAGCATCTGCAGGCCGCGGCCGCGCTCCGCCTGCCAGAGCTTTTCCATGTGCGGGCTTTGCAGCGCGCAAAACGGGCACCAGCTTGCCCACCAATAGAGCACGAGCAACTTGCCATCGGCCTGCGCAGGCTCGAAGCGCCGACCGTCGAACAGTTCGACCGTTGGCAGAGCGAGCAAGCTGCCACGTGCGGGCAGCGCATCCGGCGCCGCCCCAGCCGCAGACCCAGCCGCGCTTAAGGGCGCAGATGCACCGACCGCAATCGAAGCGAGTGCCGTGCCGCGCGCAATGAGGTCTCGCCGATTCATGCATGCCCCTTTCGTCGATC
The DNA here is from genome assembly GCA_039931145.1 of Burkholderiales bacterium. GTDB lineage: Bacteria > Pseudomonadota > Gammaproteobacteria > Burkholderiales > Burkholderiaceae_C > CAIKUF01. The sequence goes on from JBDTSN010000106.1 coordinate 3,285, forward strand.
GGTGTTGCGGCGCCCCGCGACCCGCAGAGTCACCATCATACGAACCCTGCACGCCCGGCGCCATCGCAGCCCGCAGAGACAACGCAAAGGCTTGGGAAATGCAGAAGCTAGCTTTTGCAACCGAACTTCGATCAATCGTCAATTCTCGAGGCGTGCAGGACGCCATGATCCGGCGGTCTGGCCCGGTGCCTCGTTAGACTTGCGCCATTGCTTCACTCCATTGACCGACCTCACTTCGCCATGCCCACGATCATCAAGCACGCAGACTTCGTCGAAAGCATCGGCGCCGCGCTGCAGTACATCAGCTACTACCACCCTGCCGACTACATCGCCCACCTCGCGCGCGCCTATGAGGGCGAGCAAAGCCCGGCGGCAAAGGACGCGATCGCGCAGATCCTGACGAACTCGCGGATGTGCGCCGAGGGCCATCGCCCGATCTGCCAGGACACCGGCATCGTCAACGTCTTCCTGAAGATCGGCATGGACGTGCGCTTCGAGGGATTCACCGGCAGCATCACCGACGCCGTGAACGTTGGCGTGCGCAAGGGCTATCTGGAGCCCAGTAACACGCTGCGCGCGAGCGTCGTCGCCGACCCCCTGTTCGAGCGCAAGAACACGCGCGACAACACGCCGGCCGTCGTTCACATGGAAGTCGTGCCTGGCAACACGGTCGATGTGCAGGTTGCAGCCAAGGGTGGCGGCAGCGAGAACAAGAGCAAGTTCGTGATGTTGAATCCGAGCGACAGCGTTGTCGACTGGGTCTTGAAGACGGTGCCGACGATGGGGGCCGGCTGGTGCCCGCCGGGCATGCTCGGCATCGGCATCGGCGGCACGGCCGAGAAGGCGATGCTGATGGCCAAGGAATCGCTGATGGACTCGATCGACATGTTCGATCTGAAGGCGCGAGGCCCGCAGAACAAGACCGAGGAACTGCGCATCGAGCTGTGCGACAAGATCAACGCGCTCGGCATTGGCGCGCAAGGCCTCGGTGGACTGACGACGGTGCTCGACGTGAAGATCGCGATGTATCCGACACACGCGGCCTGCAAGCCGGTGGCGATGATTCCGAACTGTGCGGCGACGCGCCACGCGCATTTCGTGCTCGACGGCTCCGGCCCCGCCTACATCGACCCGCCGAGTCTCGACAGCTGGCCCGACGTGCACTGGGCGCCCGACTACAACAAGTCAAAGAAGGTCGATCTCAACACCTTGACCCGGGAGCAGGTCGCGAGTTGGAAGCCGGGCGACACGCTGTTGCTCTCGGGCAAGATGCTGACGGGCCGTGACGCTGCGCACAAGCGCATCCAGGACATGCTCGCCAAAGGCGAGCCGCTGCCAGTGGATTTCACGAACCGCGTCATCTACTACGTCGGCCCGGTCGACCCGGTGCGCGACGAGGTGGTTGGCCCGGCCGGCCCGACAACATCGACGCGCATGGACAAGTTCACCGAGATGATGCTGGCACAGACCGGGCTGATCGGCATGATTGGCAAGGCCGAGCGTGGGCCGGCCGGCATCGAGGCGATCCGCAAGCACAAGAGCGCCTATCTGATGGCCGTCGGCGGTGCGGCCTACCTTGTCTCGAAGGCGATCAAGCAGGCCAGGGTCGTCGGCTTCGCCGACCTCGGCATGGAGGCGATCTACGAGTTCGACGTGAGGGACATGCCGGTCACGGTGGCCGTGGATTCAAACGGCACCAGCGTTCACGACACCGGCCCCCGAGAGTGGCAAGCGAAGATTGGCAAGATCCCCGTCGTCGCTGTCTGAGGCGCGCCGTTTGCAAGCCCGACAATCGGGGCCATGGCGCTGCATTTCGAAGTTCACCCCGTCAACCCGCAACTGCGACTGCTGAAGCAGGCAGCGCAGATCCTGCTTGGCGGCGGTGTCGCGGCGATTCCGACCGACTCCAGCTACGCGCTCGTCTGCCGCCTCGACGACAAGACCGCAGCCGAGCGGCTGCGCAGCATCCGCGCCGTCGACGCCAAGCATCTGTTGACGCTGCTGTGCCGCGACCTGAGCGAACTGGCGAGCTATGCGCGGGTCGATAACCGGCAGTACCGCATGCTCAAGATCGGCACGCCTGGGCCGTACACCTTCATCCTCGAAGCGACGAAGGAGGTGCCGCGCCGGGTTTCGCATCCGTCAAGGCGAACGATCGGCTTGCGCGTGCCAGATCATCGCGTGACGCAGGCGTTGCTCGAGGCGATGGGGCAACCCCTGCTGGCAACGACACTGATCGCGCCCGGCGATACCGAGCCGCTGAACGACGCCGCGGAGATCATCGCGCGGCTCGACGGCCAGGTGCAGGCCGTCGTGGATGCCGGCGCCTGCCCGATGCAGCCGACCACCGTGATCGACCTGAGCGGCGCCGAGCCGGTGCTCGTACGCCGCGGCCGGGGCGATCCGGCTGCGCTCGGCCTCGCGTTCGAATCCGAACTCGAATAGCGCACGCTTTCGCGGCGCCGGGCGATCAGGACGAGCCGAGCGCCTTGGCCACGCGTTGCGGGTCGAAGCCGACTTGTGGCTGGCCGCGCACAAACAGCAGCGGTGTGCCCGGCGACATGTAAGCCCGAAAGCGCGCCGCGCAATCGGCGTCGCGTTCGATGCTGCATTCGCTGAAGGCGACGCCATGTTCGTTGAACCAGGCGCGCGCCTTGACGCAGAAGGGGCAGGTGTCGGAGGTGACCATCTGGATATCGCCCGGTGCGGCGAGTGCCGCCATCTGGCTTCCGACGCGGTCCCCTGACCAGGCGCGCCACACTTCCGTCTCACCACCGACGACGAGCACGATCGCGATCAGCGACAGCGCGGAACGTAAGCGCGGGTTCATATCGCCTCCAGCATTCGTTCGAAAGGGATCATCGTAGCGTGCTTACCGCGTGCCGGCGTATCGATCACTCGCCCCAAAGCGCGGCGGTGACGACGATCTCGATCTTCCACTCCGGTCTTGCAAGCGCCGCCTGCACGGTTGCGCGCGGCGGTGCGTCGCCGGGCGCGACCCAGTCTTCCCAGACCTCGTTCATCACGTCGAAATCCGACAGATCGGCGAGGAAGATCTGTGCCCGAAGGATGTGTGCGTTGTCGGTGCCTGCTTCCTGCAGCAGGCGGTCGATTATCTCCAGCACCTGTTGTGTCTGGCCGCGAATGCCCTGCGATGCGTCGCTAGCAACCTGCCCCGCAAGGTAGACCGTGCCACGGTGGATTGCCATTTCGCTCACCCGGTCGCCGACGTGGTACCGACGAATGCCTTCGCTCATGTTTTTTCTCCCTTGTGCGACTTGCGTCGTGCGGCGTGCGCCGCATCGTGTGAATGGCCGCGTCGCGATGGCGCATTGCGTCCGCGCACGGCTGGTGTGGCTGCGTGCGCTGGCCAGTGCACGGGCCGCCGGATCCGGCACATAGCC
>JBDTSN010000107.1:0-6670 GCA_039931145.1 Burkholderiales bacterium
GTCGGCATCGATCACCGCGACGACCGGCGCCGACGAGGCGAGCATGCCCTCGATTCACGCCGACGACAGCCCGCGCCGCCCGACGCGCTGGATGCAGCGCACGCGGCGGTCGCCTTGCGCCATCTCGCGCAGCGCCTTGGCCGTCCCGTCAGGCGAATCGTCATCGACGAAGATCATCTCCCAGTCGATGCCTTCGAGCGCGCCGGCGACGCGGTTGCGCAGCTCGACGACGTTGTCGGTCTCGTTGAAGGTCGGGACGATGACGGAGAGTTGAGGCATCTGTCGATTCAGTCTTGCGCTGGTTGATCGCCCGCAGCCTTGCGTGGCGGATGCCCGCGGTAGTTCGGGCAGCGGTAGATGTCGACGCGCCGCGTGTGCTTGCCGAGAGCCTCGGTCTGGATCGTGTCGGCGAGATCGCAGCGGTCGAAGAACGGCTTCAGGCGAGCAAGATCGAGTTCGCCCTGGTCCTGGTCCGACAGCACCAGGATGCCGGTGTCGCCCTTCAGGTCGCTCGTGAGCGGGAAGTAGTCGAACTGCAATGCCTTGTCGCCGTAAATGTCTTGCGCATAGGTGCGTGGTTGGCCCGGAAGATAAAAGCGGATCAGCGAACTGATCTTGTAGTTGGGCGAGAAGATGAAGCTGCGCTCGCCCTCGGCGTGCACCTGCGCCTCGACCTTCGCGACGCGCGCCGCGGCTTCGCGCCAGCCGCTCCAGGTGTTCAGATCGCCGGCAATCGGCAGGTTCGGTATCAGGAAGACCGCGCCGGCGGCGAGCAGCAACACGGCCGAGCCGATCAGGCCGCGCTTGAGGCTGCGAAGCCCATCGGCCTGTTGCAGCAAGTGGTGAACGCCGAGGATGACAAGCGAAAAGTAGGCCGGGCCGAGCCAGTTGATCTTCACGAGCGAACGCAGGCTGATGAGCGTGAAGAGCACGATCGGTACTGCGCCGCTCAGCCACAAGAGCCGCGCCCGATCATCGAGTCGGCCCGCTAACCAGCCGCGGCCGTCACGCCAGAGTGTGGCGATGACGACGACGAACACATACGGCGTCAGCAGCAGGAACTGAGTGCCGACGAGCATCGCGAAATAGCGCGGATTGAAGCCGCCCATGCTCCCCACACGGCGGCTGCTCTGGAACGCGAGCGAGACCCAGTCGTGCTGCGAGTTCCACCACAGCACAGGGGAGAAGATCAGCAACGCGAGCAACGCGGCAAGCCAGGGTTGCGGCTTGAGCAACCAGTGGCGCTGTTGCGGTGACGTGATCAGGTAGAGAAAGACGACCGGCAACAGCAGCACGCCCGAGTACTTGCCTAGCCACGACAGGCCGATGAACGCGCCGGCGATGAACCACCAGCGCGCAAGGCCGGTCTGCGTCATTTTCCAGACGGCCCAGATCGCGGCCGACCAGGCGAAGACGAGCGGCGCGTCGGGTGTCGGCCCGACGCCGAAGATCTCGTAGACGACCGTCAGGTTGAGCGCCGCAATCGACCAGAACGCGAGCCTGCGGTCGCCGTACATGTCGAGTACGAGCCTTGCCCAGATCAGGTTCCAGCCGAGCGACCAGAGCACCGACGCGAGCTTGATGCCGAACACCGTCTGGCCGAAGACGGCTGTGGTCAACGCGATGCTGTAGGTGGCGAGCGGCGGGTGGTCGAAGTACGACCAGTCGAGATGGCGGCTCCAGCTCCAGTAATACGCCTCCTGCGGTAGCAGCGGGACGCTGGCTGCGAGCAGCAGCCGAAGCAACGTGAAGCCGGCGATCAGCAGGCCGATCGCGTACGGCCGCTCATGCAGCGCCAGGCGGCTTTCTCCCGGGAATGGCATGGATGGAGGGATTGGGTGGGTTCGCCTGGGTGTGCCGGCGTGGGATGTCGCCGTGCCACGCTATCCCGCAGTGCCTCGTCGGCGACGCACGGCGCAGGATTGTCGCACTCGGCTGGCGCGCCGCCATACCGCACTTTCTCAGCGCGCTGGCGCCGCCTTGGTCGCGTGAGGCGTTGCTTCGAGTTTGGCGAAGCGTTCGACGATCAGCTCGCGCAACCAGCGCAGCGCCGGGTCGTTGCCGCGGCGACGGCTCCAGTGCAGCGCGACCGTGAAGCCAGCCTCGCCGAAGTCGGTCTCGACGATCCGAAACGCGCCGCCCTCGGCGAAGCCGAGCGCCGTCTGGCGCGGCAGGATCACCGCGAGGTCAGTGTCGGCGACGAGGCGTGGGAGAACCATGAAATGCGGGATCGACAGCCGCACCCGGTCTTGCAGGCCGAGCCGCTGCAGCAGGTGCGCCGTTTGCGTGTGCTGGCGCACGAGGATGTAGTCGAGGCCGCGCAGACCCTTGGCGCCGGCAGCGGCTTCGGCCTGCGGATGGCCGGCGCGCATCAGCAGCACGTAGCGGTCGTCGAGCAGTGCGTGCTGCGCCGTGCCCTCGACGCCGGGCAGAAAGCCGATCGCAAAGTCGAGCCCTCCGACCTCGAGCGCCTCCTCGATCTGCGCAATCTCGAACTGGTATGAATCGATTCGAACGCCCGGCGCGACGCGGCGCACGTCGTGCATCAAGCCGGGCAGGAAGACGCCTTCACCCATGTCGCTCATGTGCAGGCGAAACGTCTTGCTGGATCGGCGCGGATCGAACACCTCGGCTTCGAGCAGCGCCTGCTCGAGCATCTCGAGCGCCGCCGCGATCGCCAGCGCGAGTTGATCAGCGCGCGGCGTCGGCCGCATGCCGGCGCCGCTGCGAACGAAAAGCGCGTCCTTCAGCAGCAGGCGAAGGCGCGTCAACGCGTGGCTTACAGCGGGTTGCGACAGGCCGAGCTGCTCGGCCGCGCGGCTCACGCTGCGATGGCGGTGCACGGCGTCGAAGACGCGCAGCAGGTTGAGGTCGAGATCCCGGATATGCATGGCATCGATAGTACTTAGAAGCGCTGGCGCATCGCCATCCGGGCACCGGCTGCTACATTCGTCGCGATCAATCACATACCGGACGCTCGATGGAAGTTTCATTCGCGAAGGAAGTCGAAATGCTGCGCCTCGGCGCCGGCGAGACCTTCCATGGCGAGGGCATCCTCGCGATCACGAAGGCGCTGCTGCAGTCGGGCGTTGCCTACGTCGGTGGCTACCAGGGCGCGCCGGTGTCGCATCTGATGGACGTGCTGGTGCAGGCAAAGCCCTACATGGACGAGCTTGGCGTGCACGTCGAGGCGTGCGCCAACGAAGCGTCCGCGGCGGCGATGCTTGGCGCGTCGATCCACTATTCGGTGCGCGGTGCGGTGACTTGGAAGTCGATCGTCGGCACGAACGTCGCTGCCGATGCGCTGTCGAACCTCGCGTCACCCGGCGTGAAGGGCGGCGCGCTGATCATCGTCGGCGAGGACTACGGCGAGGGCGCGAGCGTGATCCAGGAGCGCACCCACGCGTTCGCGCTGAAGTCGACGCTGCTGCTGCTTGACCCGCGGCCCGAGCTGTCGGCGATGGTGCGCATGGTCGAGCACGGCTTCGCGCTGTCGGAGGCGTCGAACATGCCGGCGATCCTGGAGCTGCGCATCCGCGCGTGCCACGTGCGCGGCCACTTCGAATGCAAGGACAACCGCGCGCCCGCGGTCTCGACGCGTCACCCGATGAGCGAGCCGGCGACGTTCGATTATTCGAAGCTGTCGCACCCGCCGGTCACCTTCGTGCACGAGAAGCTGAAGATTTCCGAGCGCATCCCGGCGGCGCGGCGCTACATCGTCGAACATGGGCTGAACGAGTTCCTGGCCGGCGCGCGTGACGATGTCGGCATCATCGTCCAGGGTGGACTGCACAACGCGCTCGTGCGCGCACTGCAGCAACTCGGGCTCGCCGATGCGTTCGGCGACAGCGAATTGCCGATGCTGGTCCTGAACGTCACCTTCCCGCTCGTGCCGGAAGAGATCACGCGCTTTTGCATCGGCAAGCGTGCGGTGCTTATCGTCGAGGAGGGCGCGCCCGAGTACATCGAACACGAAATTCTTGCGGCGCTGCGGCGTGCCGATATCCAGACGCCGATCCACGGCAAGGACATGTTGCCGGCGGCCGGCGAGCTCAGCGCGGAGCTGATCGCGACCGGCCTCATCGCCTTCGCGGATCGCCATCTGCCGGAGATGGCACTCGACGATGGCCGCGCCTGGCTCGCCGCGAATGCCGTGCGCCGCAGCGCCGTCGCCGCCGCGCTCGAGAAGCCGCTGCCGGCGCGCCCGCCGAGTTTTTGCATCGGTTGCCCGGAGCGTCCGGTGTTCTCTGCCATCACGCTCGCGCAGCAAGCGGTCGGCCCGGTGCACATCGCCGCCGACATCGGCTGCCATGCGTTCGCCACCTTCGAGCCGTTCTCGCTCGGCCATTCGATCCTCGGCTACGGCATGAGCCTCGCGAGCCGCGCCGGCGTCTCGCCGCTGATGGAGCGCCGCGTGCTGTCGGTGATGGGCGACGGCGGCTTCTGGCACAACGGACTCCTGACGGGCGTGCAATCTGCCCTCTTCAACGGCGGCGATGCGGTGCTGCTGATCATGAAGAACGGCTACACGTCGGCCACCGGCACGCAGGAGATCATCTCGACGCCAGACGAGAACGCGAAGGCGAACGCCGGCGACAAGCAGCAAAGCATCGTTCACAGCAACCAGGTGATCGAGACCACGCTCAAGGGCCTCGGCGTGCAATGGCTGCGCAGCGTGAACAGCTACGACGTGACGAAGATGCGCAAGACGGTCGAGGAGGCGTTCACGACGCCGTTTGCCGGCCTCAAGGTCATCATCGCCGAGGGCGAATGCCAGCTCGAACGCCAGCGCCGGATCAAGCCGTGGATCGCCGGCCTGCTCAAGTCGGGCAAGCGCGTGGTGCGCGTGAAGTACGGCGTCGATGAGGACGTCTGCACCGGTGACCACGCGTGCATCCGCCTCTCGGCGTGCCCGACGCTGACGCTGAAGGACAACCCCGATCCGCTCAAGGTCGATCCCGTCGCGACCGTCATCGACGGTTGTGTCGGCTGCGGCCTGTGCGGCGAGAACGCGCACGCGGCGACGCTGTGCCCGAGCTTTTATCGCGCCGAGATGATCCGCAATCCAAAGTGGCATGAACGCTTGATTGGTGCGTTCCGTCGCACGGTCATCGGCTGGATGCAACCGGCATGAACCGCCTGGCACACGGCACGCCGCCACGCCCGATCACCTTGCTCGTCTGCGCACTCGGCGGCGAGGGCGGCGGCGTGCTCGCCGAATGGCTGGTCGAGACGGCCCTGCATTGTGGCTACAGCGCGCAGGCGAGTTCGATCCCCGGCGTCGCGCAGCGCACCGGCGCGACGACCTACTACATCGAAATCTTCCCGCAACCCGACAGCGCGCTCGGCGGGCGCCGACCCGTGTTCGGCCTGGCGCCGGTGCCGGGTGCGCTCGACGCGCTCGTGTCGTCCGAACTGCTCGAGACGGTGCGCCAGGTCGGCATCGGCATGGCGTCGCTCGATCGCACGCTCATCATCAGCTCGCAGCACCGTACGCTGACGACGGCCGAGAAACTGCAACCCGGTGACGGCCGCGCCGACGCGGCCGACCTTTCCGCCGTGCTGTGCATGCACGGCCGCGAGGTGCATCTGTTCGACATGGCCGCGGTCGCGCAGCAAGCCGGCACCGTGATGAGCGCCGTGCTGTTCGGTGCGGTCGCGGCGAGCGGCGTGCTGCCGTTCGCGCGCGATGCCTATGAAAACGTGATCCGCAGCGGCGGGCGCGGCGCCGAGGCAAGCCTGCGCGGCTTCGGGTGCGCGTTCGACATCGTCGCTGCCGCGCGTGGTACGCCCGCTGCCGCGGACGCTGCCGACACAGCCGTTGCGGTCCGTACTGTCATGGCCGCCGACGAAGCCGATCTTGTCGATGCCGCTGCGCCGCAGCCCCGTGAAGCCGCGTTGTCCCCGACGCTCGCACAGGCCTTTCCGGCCGCGACCCACACGATGCTCGCACTCGGCTGCGCGCGGCTGATCGACTATCAGGACGCGGCCTACGCCAAGCTCTATGCAGAGCGTCTCGCGCGCGTGCTGCAGGCCGAGCAGGCAGCAGACCCGGCCGGTGCGAAAGTCTTCGCGGCGACGCAGGCGACAGCACGCTACCTCGCGCTGTGGATGGCGTTCGACGACGTGGTACGCGTAGCAGACCTGAAGACGCGCAGCAGCCGGTTCGAGCGCGTGCGGCGTGAAACGAAGGCGCGTGACGATGAACTGCTGCGCGTCTACGAACATTTCAAACCCGGCGTGCCCGAAATTGCAGCGCTGTTGCCGGCCGGCATCGCGAACCGGATCAAGCGCTGGGACGTTCGGCGCCAACAGAAGGGCAAGCCCGCAATTGAGTTCCCGTTGAAGATCGGTACCCACACCGTCACTGGCTTTCTAGCGCTGCGCCTGCTTGCCGCAGTCAAGCCGCTGCGCCGGCGCGGAACGCGATTCGCCGCTGAACAGGCGCTGATCGAGCGCTGGCTCGATACGGTGATGCAGGGTCTGCGAAGCGACTGGGCGCTCGGCCACGAGATCGCCGAATGCGGCCGACTGATCAAGGGCTACGGCACGACCAACGAACGCGGCAAGGCAAATCTGCTGCAAGTCATCGATCACCTGGCAGGCGATGCCGCGACCGGCTCGCCGACGCAGCGCACCGAGGCGATCCGTGCACTGCGCAACGCGGCGC
>JBDTSN010000108.1:0-6633 GCA_039931145.1 Burkholderiales bacterium
AGCACGGCATAGTCACGCAGATGCTCATCGAGGCGACGGTGTTCGGCGCGAATGAGCGCCAGGCATGCCCCTTCGGTCGCGGAAACGGCTTGCAAGCGCGCGCTCATGGTCTTCCTTTCGTTCAGGCCGACACCGCATCGTTCTTTTGGCACCTTGCACGCGAACGGTTCGAGGTTGATCGGCTGGAGCGTGCCTGCAGAGCAAACGGCGTTCCTGACGCCTGTCACCGACAAGTCGGGAAACGGCGCACAAACGGCCCGCCCCTACGCCGTCCGGTGACCCTTGCGCCGACGCGTCAGCTCCAAGCTCCACCGATCGAAGAAGGACGGCAGCCAGCTCTTGCATTCACTTCGCTGGGCAAGCGGCCGTAGGAATCGGATTACGCTTGAACGCGTGGCTGCCTGCTTGGCTGCGCCCGTGGTATGCGGCACATTCGAGAGCATGGAAAGGTGCTTGCATTTCGGTCGGATCTGTTGTCCCCCTGCAAAGCGAAACAAAGGTCGAACATGCAGCCGGTAAGAACCTATATCGTCGAAGACAGCCCGGTCATTCGCGACAACCTGGTGGCCGCACTTGAGGAGATGACTCCGGTGCGGGTCGTCGGCTGTGCCGACGACGAGGACAGCGCGCTCGAATGGCTGATCCAGCCCGGTCACGTCTGCGAACTGATCGTGATCGACATCTTCCTGAAGGCTGGTTCCGGTCTGCGGCTCTTGGCACGCACGCGCGATGCCGGTGTGTCGGGCAGACGGGTTGTCCTTACAAACTATGCGAGTCAGAGCTTGCGCCGGCTTTGTCACCGCCTGGGTGCGCACCGCGTGTTTGACAAGTCGGGCGAGGTGGATGAATTCATCAGCTATTGCGCCCGAGTTGCCGAAGATCGAGGGGATTTGTCGGACCGTAAATCGCAAGACGATTGACTGTGGTCGCGTATTCATAACGCCCGTGGGCAGCATCGGGAACGCCGATTGCCGCAAATATTCCGGCGTCACCCGCTCGAGCCGTTAAGCGATAGCCGCTGGTGCCCGAGTCGACGGCGACGACTTCAATGTTGTTCACCGTGCCGTAAACAGCGTTAGGAGAAGCCGCAACAGGGCTTGTCAGAACGGGTGGCGAGGCGGACGGCGAAGAGACGGCAGAGATCGCGGCGGCTGCGACGATGGTGCAGGACAGGGCAAGGTCAGAGTAGATGGTGTGCATGATGGAATCTCTATGCAGGTAATGAATGCTCTTGAGACGGCGCCGCTTGAAACGGCCGTTGAAGCCCAGTTTCGCAAGCGAGAGCAGGCTGCAGTGCCCGCAACTGCCCGATCTGCGCATCGGCCGGCGCCGACATGTCGTGTAGGCGCGCGCCTACGCCTGTGCGTTCGTTCACAGCGGCCAATCGCATGACGACCGAAGAAGTTCGCGTCCTCGTCGTCGATGACGTGGAAGATGTGGCCCGCGCGCTTGCAGACCTGCTCGCACTCGACGGCTATACGACGCAAGTCGCGCACGACGCTGAGTCGGCAATGCGATTGTGCGAGACGCAGTTGCCGCACTGTGTGCTGCTCGGCATCGGCATGCCCGAAGTCGATGGGCTCGAACTGGCACATCGACTCCGAGAGCGCTTCGGCGAAGATTTGGTGCTGATTGCAGTGACGGGTACGGGCGAGGCGGAAGAGCGCGTCTCGGAAAAATTCGCCTGTCTCGACCACTACCTGCGCAAGCCGGTCAGACCCGATCAGATTCGCACTGTGTTGGGACCGGTGAGCTGTTGAGCCGATCCCGACGCCCGTTTGTCGGCCAGGCAATTCACTGATTGGCTTCAGACCGTCCACGCGATCGCACGGGGTCCTGATCATTATCAGCCCGTGCCGAACTGAACGAACGCGACGATCGTCGCACCCGCGACCAGCACGAGCGAGGCCAGGTAGGGAATGAAATTCCGTACGAAGGCAGCAGTACCCCAGACCTTGACCTCCCCGATGAGAGTTGCGTTTGCAATCCCGACCGCTTGTAGCGGGCAAAGAAATGGCTGAGTCGGCCCGGGTTGTTTACGGCGCCATTGCCGCGAACGTCGCCATCGCGGTGACGAAGTTCATCGCAGCGGGCGCGAGCGGCAGCTCGGCGATGTTGTCCGAGGCCGTCCATTCGTTGGTCGATACCTGTAATGGCGTGTTGCTTTTGGTTGGCATGAAGCTCAGCAAACGGCCTGCCAGCGACGAGCATCCCTTCGGCCACGGCAAGGAGTTGTACTTCTGGAGCTTGATCGTGGCGGTCCTCATCTTCGGTCTCGGTGGCGGCATCTCGATGTACGAAGGCGTGCAGCACATGCTCGAGCCCGAGCCGTTGAAGGATCCGACGTGGAACTATGTCGTCCTCGCGGCAGCCGCAGTTTTCGAAGGCGCTAGCCTCGGTATTGCTCTCTTGCAGTTTCGCAAGGAGAGGGGCACGCGACCTTTCTGGCGCGCACTGCATACCAGCAAGGACCCGACCACCTACACGGTACTGGCGGAGGATTCGGCAGCGCTCCTCGGGTTGGCTATCGCCGCCGCGGGCGTCTGGGCCAGCCATCGGTTCGAGCAGCCTTTGTTCGATGGTGCCGCGTCAGTGCTCATTGGTGTGCTGCTTGCGACCGTCGCTGCATTGCTCATCTACGAGTCACGCGGCCTCCTCATCGGTGAAGGGCTGAGCCCGCAGACGCTGCGTGCGATCGTTACGCTTGTCAATCGCCAGCCTCTCATCCGCGGTGTGTCGCGCCCTCTGTCGATGTATATCGGCGCTGATGAAGTGCTGCTCGTGATGGACGTCGAGTTCGACACCGGCGCGAATGCCGACGCAATCACGGCGACAGTTGCGACAATCGAATCCGAGATCCGCGAACGGTTTCCCAAGATTCGACGCATCTACATCGAAGCGCGCCAGCGCGTGCCTGACAACGAAGCGCTCGGCGAGGTGGCCTGAATGCGGGAGGGATGAATGAAGGCGCTGCAGTCGACATGACAGCACTTATAGAAGGATTTGCCCGCGTGTCTTGGTCGGCCATTTCAGGTTGCGCTTTTGCCCTTGCGCTGCGGGCTGGTCGTTTGCCGTTTCTGCGGGGCAGCCGGAGCCACAACAGCGCGGCAGTGTCATCAGGTGTGGCGACATGACCTCAATCAAAGTACAACCTGCCGAACGGCGGGCCGGCCGATTCTGGCGTCACCGGCTGGATTCAGGATCGTGGCAATAGCTTGCTCGAAGGCGGTTTGCAAGGCGTCAAGCATGTGCCCCAAAAACGCGCGCGGCATGCCGACGGCATTGCCGAGTATGATTTTCTCGGCGCCTATATCGCCGACCTTGCCAACGCTGTTGATTTCGAAACCATCTGCGCCGTGGACGTGAACATGGGGGTCGATCCACTCGGCGGCGCAGGGGTGCACTACTGGGCGCCGATTGCCGATCGCTACAAGCTCGACCTGAGCGTGGTGAGCGAAAACGTCGATCCGCGGTTCGCATTCATGAGCGTCGACTGGGATGGTCAGATCCGGATGGATCCGTCGTCCCGGCGAAGTTGTATACCGTAATGGCCGACGAACTCGCCGGCGCGCCGGTGGCAACCCGCGTCGAGGCAAATGCCACGCCGGCACTGAAGGCGCGGCTGGCGAAGCTGTCGGCGGCCGATCTGAAGCTCGAGGAACTGGCCGGCGAGCGGGTTCTTCCTTCGACACGGCGCCCGGGAACGGCGCATCGATCGGTGGCGTCACGGCCGTTACCGAGAGCGGCTGGTTTGCCGCGCGTCCTTCGGGCACCGAGGATATCTACAAGATTTATGCTGTGAGTCTCGAGGGCGAGGAACATCTTCAGGTGATCCGGAGCGAGGCGCAGACGATCGTTGATCGAGCCATCGGCGGTTCTTGAGCGCGCAGGAGTGCGTTTCACCGCTCACATCCGGCAGGTTCCGTGTCCGCGCAACTTGACTGGCAATGCATTTACACGCTGCACAACCGTTTTGGTGCCTTTGCGCCTGCGGACAAGCTGCTCGAGGCGTAGGGCTTCGGGGTCGACAACGTCTGTGCGGTCACCAGGACAAGGGTGAAGTGACGGCTGGCTGGCTCCGATCGCGCGGAGCGTTCACTTCCACTGAGGGACACGCTCGCTACTTCGCCGACTTCGTCAGCGCACTTCCCTTGTGGGCCGCCACATGGTCGGTCTTGTCGCTCTTGATTTCGTACTGCGGGTCGTCGTCCGAGGCGTGGTGGGTGTGGCCCTTGTAGTCGAAGTCGCGTGTATGCACCTTCTGGATCGTCCCACTGACGCGGCCGCCTTCCGAGTTCCAGGAGACGTGATCACCTAGCTTGTACTTATTCACGACGTGGGCTCTTTCAATCGCTCATGCAAGAGACAGCCTACTCACGAGAACTGCAGACGCTGCACGTCATACCCTTGCTCCAAGGCGACGCGCAATAGTCGCCCCCGATGCGCATCGTCGAGTTCAGGCTCACGTGCCAACAGCCACATCGCATCGCGCCGCGGCGTGCCGACGAGGGCGACCTGATAGTTCGCGTCAAGGTCGAGGATCCAGTAGTCGGCCCATACCGCGTCCACCCAGCGCAACCATGAAGGTACGAATGTGACTTTGAGGCGCGAGCCGGCACTGCCCGGAACGACCCGCGCCAATCCTTGCGAAACGCGCAAGCGCCCGCTACGTGTCAGGCACCGGTTGGTGACCGCTATGCCGTCTGCGCCCGGTGTGTAGGTGGCGCTCGGTTGGCTGACGCACGCACGCTCGTAGACGTTGGGCAATCGCGCGATCTCGTGCCAGGTGCCGGCGTAGCGTGACAGATCGACCGCATCGACAGTGAGCGGCGGTGGCATCTGAGCCCCCGCCGGAGACGGTGCGCGTTCGGACAACGAAGATCTGATCAAGTGAAATGCGCTGGATGCGATGCTCGATGGCTGCAGCCGTTCGCGCCATGCGAGCGGGAGAAACGGCAACGCCATTGCGAACAGCCTCATCCATCGTATTCGTGGCCGGCCTGACCGCACGGGTCTCGGCTCGTGCCGATTGGCGAGCTTGCGGGCGAGAAGAAGTATGGCCACCCCGCCAAGCAACGGCAGCGCAATCCGCTTGGGTTGTACCGCAGCGCTCGCATGGTCGCGCAACTCGTGCCAACGTTCGCGAACACGCTGCTCGCGAGCGACCAGGCGCGCGTCCGCGGCCTCGATGCGTGAAGTCAGGTCGCTGCTCATGGCGTGGGGCCCGCGGCGGAAGCGCCTTGGGGCGCGGCATTGTGGGCAGCGACCACAAGTTCGTCGCTCGCTGAGATTGCGTCTTCTTCAATCCCGAAGCGCAGATGACGGCGTGTCAGCGGCAGCCCCAGCCGCGGCGCCAGCGCTCGCGCGCGCGACACTGCGATGACTGCCGCCAGAAGATTCAAAATCACGATGCCTGCTACGACAGCGGGCCAGGGCCAGCCGTACAAGATCAATGCGGCGCCAACGGCGCCCCAGATGCCGAGCCATGCGGTGACGCCCAATATTGCCGCAGCGGTCATCCACAGCAGCATCATGGCCAGCGACATTCCGGCGCTACGCAACTCGAGTGACAGCAGATCGATGCGGTCGTTGAACAGGCCGGGCAATTCATCGAGTAGTGCTTGAAGCCGCTCGAAGAACGTGGCGCGGGCCGCGTCGGTGGAAATGTCGGGCCTCATGCGATTGGTCTCATCGCGTGTTTTGCTTGTGCGTGAGCCGCTGCGGGATCAAGCATCACGCCGGGCGCCGAGGGGATTGCTTGCACGATCAGACGGTGTCGGCGCGTCGATGCCGCGATCGGGGGATTCGAACACTTGTGGGCCATCGCCTGCATGCTCGATCAACTCCTCGATCACGAAATGACCGTAGTACTGTGCGCGCTCAGCAGCGTACGGCTTGACTGCTTCGGCGATTCGCTTTGCGTGTTCGTCGTCGTTGGCACGCACGATGAGGAAGTGATACCCCTTCGCCGCAAGCGCACGCTGGAACTTCGCCAGATTCACCTCCTGGCCGATCTCCGCAAGCGGGCTTGCATCGGCCAGGTCGGCGTCGAGCAGGCGCATCATTTCGCGATCGCTGAAGTACCGCACCGCTTCAGCTTCAGTACCGGTGCGCACCAGTTCCTGTGCCGCCCGACGCGAATGCTGCTCGGCTGGGAATGAGATCACTACATGACCCACCGGCTTCAGCACGCCGAAGCTGCGATTGAGTTCGTCGTCCGCCATCTGCATTCTCCTTGGTTGATTTCGCCATTCTCGCCGGAGAGATAGGCAATCGGGGTGCCTGGGCCATCCCTGCGGCGAAAAGTCACTGCGGCACTTCCGGTTGTCGATTCAATGGAGCTTGCTCGTCACGAAGCGATCCATGCCGATGTGCATACACCGACGTGATCTCTGCGCCGAACAGGAAGATCTGCGCAGAGTAGTACACCCACAGCATCAGCACGACGAGCGACGCGGCGGCACCGAACACCGACGAGATGCCGCTGCGGCCGATATAGAAGCCGATCAGCCACTTGCCTACCGTGAACAGGACCGCGGTGGCCGCCGCGCCGATCCACACATCCCGCCAGGCAAGATGCACGTGCGGCAGCCACTTGTAGAGCATTGCGAAGAGCACCGTCACGAACAGCAG
>JBDTSN010000109.1:0-6633 GCA_039931145.1 Burkholderiales bacterium
TCATGCACGCGGCTCGGCACGAGGTAGTCGCGCGCGCCTTCGGGCGTGCTCTTCGTCAGCATCGGCGTCTCGATGTCGATGAAGCCGTTGGCGTCGAGGAACTTGCGCACTTCCATCGCGACACGGTAGCGCAGCATCAGGTTGCGCTGCATTTCTGGACGGCGCAGATCGAGCACGCGATGCGTCAATCGCGTTGTCTCCGACAGGCTGTCGTCGTCCATCTGGAACGGCGGCGTCACGCTCGGGTTCAGCACCTCGATTTCATGGCACAGCACCTCGATCTTGCCGCTCGTGATGTTGGCGTTGACGGTGCCTGTCGGGCGCGCGCGAACGATACCGGTGACCTTCAGACAGAACTCGTTGCGCACGTCTTCTGCAATGGCGAACATCTCGGCGCGGTCCGGATCGCAGACGATCTGCACCAGGCCCTCGCGGTCGCGCAGATCGACGAAGATCACGCCGCCATGGTCGCGGCGGCGATGCGCCCAGCCCATCAGCGTGACGCTTTGGCCCATCAGCGTTTCGCTGACCAGGCCGCAGTAAGTGGTTCTCATGTTTTTCTCGACTCCGTATCAGAGGATTGGCTTGCCGCGGGACGCGCCCGAGGCATCCG
This sequence comes from Burkholderiales bacterium, assembly GCA_039931145.1. Classification (GTDB taxonomy): domain Bacteria; phylum Pseudomonadota; class Gammaproteobacteria; order Burkholderiales; family Burkholderiaceae_C; genus CAIKUF01. The sequence continues at coordinate 614 of JBDTSN010000109.1, forward strand.
TCGACATTCATTGCGTGGCGCTTGTCAGCGGTGGTTACCGCGTTGTGCCGCAGGTTGATCGCTTGCCAGGCGTCAACCGGGCTGATTTCGCGGCGCCGCAGCAAGCGCGGCGGCGCCTGCGGTGGGGTCGTTTCCCGGCCCGCCAGGGCCGACGACGCCCATCGAGATGACGTACTTCAGCGCTTCGTCGACGCTCATGCGCAAGTCGACGATCTCGGCACGCGGCATCATCAGAAAAAATCCGGACGTCGGGTTCGGCGTCGTCGGCACATACACGCTGACGAGTTCATTGCCAAGGTGGCTCGCGACCTCGCCACTCGGCTTGCCGGTGATGAAGGCGATCGTCCACACGCCCTGGCGCGGGTACTGCACCAGCACGGCTTCGCGAAATGCCTGCCCGCTGCTCGAGAACAGCGTGTCCGAGACCTGCTTGACCGAGTTGTAGATCGACTTGACGATCGGGATCTTGTTGAGCACGCGGTTGCCCTGGCGCAACCACCACTGGCCGAACATGTTGGCCGCGAAAGCGCCCGTCAGCAGCAGCAAGGCGATCAGCACCAACACGCCAAGGCCCGGGATGCGCCGGATCGACTCGATCGGCGCACTCGCCCCCACAGGCAGTAGCGCCTGCGTTGCGCCGAGTACGGAATCGAACACGCCACTGAGCAGGCCCAGCACCGAGTGCAGCACCCAGATCGTCACGACCAGCGGCAGCCAGACGATCAGGCCGGTGATGAAATATTTCTTCACGTACAGGCGGCAAGGGCCGTCATTCGCCCGACTTCGACGGCGGGCCCGATGCGGACGCTTTGGCTGAGGCCTTTGCAGCGGTCGGTGCGGGCGCCGCAGCAGCCGGGGCGGGCGAAGGCTTCGCGCCCGACTTCGCGTCAGCGCCCGACGGCGCGGCCGGCGCCGCGTCGGCTGACTTCGACGGCTTGGCGTCGCCACTCGGCGCGGAATCGGGCTTGCTCCCGGAGTCAGCGTCTGCCTTGGGCGCCTTCGGCCCGCCCTTGAAATCCGTCACGTACCAGCCCGACCCCTTCAACTGAAAGCCGGCCGCCGTGACCTGCTTGCGAAGCGCCTCGGCGCCACACGCCGGGCAGGTCGTGAGCGCGGGGTCGGAAACTTTTCGCAGCACATCCATCGCGTGGCCGCAGGACTCACAACGATAGGCATAGATCGGCATGGCTAAGCTCTTGATTCAAAAGGAAAACCCTCGATTATACCGAGCGGTGTCAAAGCTGGCGGCCGCACAGATGACCCCACCTCGTCGAGCACGCCGCCATTTCGCATACCCGCCCGGGCTGTGAACATGTCACCCACACAGTGCATGGCGGTGTCGACCCTAGAATATTTGGCCGTCGGATGTCGACAAGTCGTGTTCCCCTGAAGGAGAAGGAAGTCATGCGCAGTTCGTTGAAGAGCTTGCTGTTCGCCATCGCCGTGCCGGTCGCGTTCGGCGTCGCGGCGCCCGCGCACGCTGCGGACGCCGAGCCCAAGGTGCTCAACATCTACAACTGGTCGGACTACATCGCCGACGACACGATCAAGAATTTCGAGAAGGAAACCGGCATCAAGGTCCACTACGACAACTACGACAGCAACGAGGTGCTGCACGCCAAGCTTGTCGCCGGCAAGACGGGCTACGACATCGTCGTGCCGAGCGCGCACTTCGCGAAGATGCAGATCGAGGGCGGCCTGCTGCAAAAGCTCGATCGCTCGCAGTTGACGAACTGGGGCAACCTCGATCCGGCCATCCTCGCGCAACTCGCGAAGGTCGATCCCGGCAACCAGTACCTCGTCGACTGGATGTGGGGCTACACCACGGTCGGCATCAACGTCGACCAGGTCAAGAAGGCACTCGGCGATCTGGCCATGCCCGAGAACCCCTGGTCGCTGATCTTCGATTCGAAGTACGCATCGAAGCTCAAGAGCTGCGGCGTGAGCTTCCTCGACTCGGCCTCCGAAGTGCTGCCGCTCGCGCTCGGCTATGTCGGCAAGCCGGCGTACAGCCGCAACGCGGCCGACTACCCCGCCGCCACCGCGATGCTCAAGAAGATCCGGCCCTACGTGACGCGCTTCTCTTCGTCGGGCTACATCAACGATCTGGCCGACGGCGCGCTGTGCGTCGTGATGGGCTATTCGGGCGACATCAACATTGCGCGTGCGCGCGCGCTCGAAGCGAAGAACGGCCAGAAGATCGAGGCGCTTGTGCCGAAGTCCGGCGCGACGCTCTTCTTCGACACGATGGCGATCCCCGCCGACGCGCCGCACCCGAAGAACGCGCACCTATTCATCAACTACATCCTGCGTCCCGAAGTCGCTGCGGGGCTCACGAACAAGGTCTTCTACGCAAACCCGAACAAGGCCTCGATGAAATTCGTCAAGAAGGATGTGGCGGAGAACAAGACGATCTTCCTCAGCGCCGACGAACTGGCCAGCATGACGGCGCCTGATAGCCTGCCGCAGGACATCCGGCGGATTCAGACGCGCACCTTCACCAACTTCAAGGCCGGGCGCTGAGCAATTTCATGCCGGTCTGGGCGCGAGGAACCGGAGTCCTCCCTCTCCCTCTGGGAGAGGGCTGGGGTGAGGGCGGGCAGTTCGCAGAACTCCGGGCGACTTGCGCAGCCCCTCTCCCCGGCCCTCTCCCCAAAGGGGCGAGGGAGAAGCTCGCCCGCGGCGAGCCCGGCGAGCAGTTCCGGCATGCCTGCCGGAGCGCGCACTGCAAGTGAGGGCAAGCCAGCGTGGCCCGTACGTGTGCGTCAGTTGAACGTGACGATCAACTCCATCGCGATGAGTCCGAGCAAGAAGCCGACACCGACATAGGCGATGGCGCGCAGCATTCGGTTCGTACTCCGCTGCTCCTTGAGCAGTGCTTCGAGCAGGCGCGGATCGGTGGCGAGCGGCTGCTGCAACGCGCGGTGCACGAGCCGCGGCAGATCAGGGATGAGCTGCACGTAGCGCGGCGCCTCGTTCTTGAGCCGCTCGACGAAACCGTTCCAGCCGATCTGGTCGTTCATCCAGCGCTCCAGGAAAGGCTTGGCGGTGTTCCACAGATCGAGGTCCGGATCGAGGTCGCGTCCCAACCCTTCGACATTGAGCAGCGTCTTCTGCAAAAGCACGAGCTGTGGCTGAATGTGCACATTGAAGCGGCGCGAAGTCTGAAACAGACGCAACAAGACGTTGCCGAGCGAGATGTCCTTCAGCGGCCGGTCGAAGTGCGGTTCGCAGACGGCGCGGATCGCGCCTTCGAGTTCATCGACACGCGTCGTCGGCGGCACCCAGCCCGATTCGACGTGCAGCTCGGCGACGCGTTTGTAGTCGCGCCGGAAGAAGGCGATGAAGTTTTGCGCCAGGTATTCCTTGTCCACCTCGGTGAGCGTGCCGACGATGCCGAAGTCGAGCGCGATGTAGCGCCCGAAGGTCTCCGGCGCAACGCTGACCTGGATGTTGCCGGGGTGCATATCGGCGTGAAAGAAGCCGTCGCGAAAGACCTGCGTGAAAAAGATCGTCACGCCGTCACGCGCGAGCTTGGGGATGTCGACGCCGGCCTCGCGAAGCCGCGCTCGCTGGCTGATCGGCACGCCGTACATGCGCTCCATCACGATCACGCCGCTGGTGCACAGCTCCCACACCATCTCAGGCACCATGATCAGGTTCAGGCCCTGCATGTTGCGGCGCAACTGCGCCGCATTCGCCGCCTCGCGCACGAGATCAAGCTCGTCGTGCAGGTAGTTGTCGAACTCGGCGACGACCTCGCGCGGCTTCAGGCGCTTGCCATCGACGCTCAAGCGCTCGACCCAGCGCGCCAGCGTGCGCAACAGCGAGAGGTCGTCCTCGATGATGTCGAGCATGCCCGGCCGCAGCACCTTGACCGCGACCTCGCGGCCGTTCTTCAGGACGGCAAAGTGCACCTGCGCGATCGACGCGCTCGCGATCGGCTCGGCCTCGAATTGCGAGAACAGCTCCTCGATCGGTTTGCCGAAGGCCTGCTCGACAAGGCGGCGCGCCTGCGCCGCGGGAAACGGCGGCACGCGATCCTGCAGCCTGGCAAGCTCGTCGGCGATGTCGGTCGGCAGCAGGTCACGCCGTGTCGAGAGCACCTGGCCGAACTTGACGAAGATCGGCCCGAGGCGCTCGAGCGTCAATCGCATACGCTCGCCACGCGGCGCGTCGAGCTGCCGGCCGATCGTCATCACACGCACCAACGCACGCACCCAGCGCTGGCGAAAGCCCGACAACGCGAGCTCGTCCATGCCATAGCGCAGGACGGTGAAGACGATGAGGACGAGCCGGGTGAAGTGCCTCATTTCAGTGGCGCCCGGCCGCCCGAAGCCACTGAGCGCCCCCTCGGGGGGCCGCGAGCGACAGCGAGCTTGGGGGTCGTTTCACGTCAGCACCGCCCGGCCGCCCGAAGGTGCTGAAGCTCCCCTCGGGGGACGCGAACGCAGTGAGCTTGGGGTCGTTTCACTTCGGGCCGGTAGCGGGCTCACCCGACGGCTCGCCGGCTGGAGAACTCGGCTTGCGCGCGGCCCAGCCCGAGAGCGTGCGCAGCGCCTGGCGCAGCCCGACGGCGAGTGCGCTCCCGATGCGGGCGATCTCATGCGCCGGCGCCTTGCCGACGAGGCGCTCGAGGTCGTCCTGCACATCCCAGCGCAGGTTGTCCATCAACCAGCTCAGGTCGGCCGCGAACTGCGCATCACCCTGCACATCCACCTTGGGCTGCTCACCGGCGGCGAACCGCGCGAGCAACAGCGCCGGGTTCGACGCGTCGAGCCGCAGCTGCAGATCAACCACCTGCGGCGCATCGGCCCCGCACCACTCGAGCAGCCCAGCGGGCGTGACGCGAAAAACCAGGTCAGGCAGCGGCGGCAGCAGCGCGGGCCAGCCGTCGAGCTGCAGCCGCAGGCTGCGCCCGCTGTGCGCACGCAGCCTGCGCGTCGCGACCGCCTCAGCGGCAAGAACGTGGTTGACAAGCAACGTCAGACGCTCCGCCACCGAACTGCCGAACGACGAAGCGAGGGCGTGAAACATGCACGGATTGTAGGCACCGCGGCGCCACGTCCCCCGTGGCTCGGGGGCCGGTGCCGCCTCGTTTGTAGGCGAGAATCCATGTAGCGTCCCCTGCGTGTCGCCGTGGTGTGAAGGCCGCTCGCCAGGCGAATACGCAAGCGTCGGCCAATTGGAACTGGCCCTTCAATGCACCGTTGCCGCCGCAATCACCATCGACGACAGCCCCGAAAATAACTTTGGCGATTCCCTGCCGTCCCTGTCTGCATGTTTGAAGAGCGCACCTACAAGCGAACGTTCTACAGCGCACCGCAATCGGTCACGTCGCTCTTCGCGGCGTTTCTCGAGCCGACGATCATCGTCGCCGCGTACATCGCGATCAGCCTGCAGTTCGACGAGCCGATCCAGCGCCCGGCGCTCACGCTCTGTCTGCTCGTCTTCGCGCTCACGTTCCCGGGGCGCAATCGCTTTCGCGACAACCTGATCGCCGCCGGCGTCGACATCGTCAGCTCATGGGTGACGCTGCTCGTGATCCTGGCGCTGTGCGGCTACGCGACGTTCAGCCTGAAGTATTTCGAGGAGAACGTGCTGCTCGCCTGGGCGCTCATCACACCGTGTTTGCAATGGGCCGCCGTCTGGGTCGGAGGCAAGGTCGTGCGGGCCAGCGCGGCGCGGCCGGAAAATCGGCGCACCGCGATCATCGTCGGCGCTGGCGCGCTTGGCGTGAAGGTCGCCAAGGCGATCGGCGGCGGTGAGAGCGGGATCGATTTCGCCGGCTACTTCGATGACCGCACCGACGGCCGGGTGGATGCCGAAGCCGCCAGTCAGCGCCTCGGCGGCCTTGCCGACGTCGCCGGCTACATCCGCGCGCACAGCATTCGCGAGGTCTTCATCACGCTGCCGCTCGGCTCGCAGCCGCGCATCGTCGAACTGCTCGAGCAGGTGCAGGGCACGACAGCTTCGCTCTACTTCGTTCCCGACGTGTTCGGCATCAGCATCATCCAGGG
>JBDTSN010000110.1:0-6602 GCA_039931145.1 Burkholderiales bacterium
GAGCGCAGTGCAATCTACGATGAGGAAAATCGCGTCATCGCCGCTTTGCACAGCATCGAGCCGGCGGCCGTCGGCCTCGCCGACTACGGCAAGCCCGGCAACTACTTCGAGCGCCAGATCGGGCGCTGGAGCAAGCAGTACGTCGCCTCGACCACCGAGTCGATCGTCGCGATGGACAGCCTGATGCAGTGGCTGCCGGCGCACATTCCGGCCGGCGCGCGCGACGCGTCGCAGACGACGATCGTGCACGGCGACTTCCGGCTCGACAACCTGATCTTTCACCCGAGCGAGCCACGCGTGCTCGCCGTGCTCGACTGGGAGCTCTCGACGCTCGGCCATCCGCTTGGCGACTTCAGCTACCACTGCATGGCGTGGCACATCCCGAGCGCGATGGGACGCGGCATTGGCGGACTCGATATCGCTGCGCTCGGCATCCCGTCCGAGCGCGACTACGTGCGCCGCTACTGCGAGCGCACCGGGCGCAGTGATCTCGATGCGGTGATGGCGGACTGGAACTTCTACCTCGCCTACAACCTGTTTCGGATCGCTGCGATCCTGCAAGGCATCGCCAAACGCGCGCTCGACGGCACGGCGGCGAGCGCACAGGCATCGCAGGCGGGTGCGGGCGCCAGGCAGCTCGCGACGCTCGGCTGGCGATTCGCGCAAGCCGCGTGACGACGGTCGCTCGTCGACAACTTTCAAGACTCACCGGAGAACAGCATGGACTTCAACTACTCCCCACGCACGATCGACTTGCAGACACGCGTGCGCGCCTTCATGGACGAGCACATCTACCCGGCCGAGACCGCCGTGCTCGAAGAGTTGCAGGCCAACACCGCCGCCGGCAAGCGCTGGACGCCGCTGCAGCTGATCGAGAAGTTGAAGCCGAAAGCGCGCGACGCCGGGCTGTGGAACCTCTTTCTTCCCGAGAGCGAATACGGCGCCGGCCTGACGAACCAGGAGTACGCGCCGCTCGCCGAGGTGATGGGCCGCGTGCTGTGGGCGAGCGAGGTCTTCAACTGCTCGGCGCCCGACACCGGCAATATGGAGACGATCGTTCGCTACGGCAGCGCCGAGCAGAAGACGCGCTGGCTCGAGCCGCTGCTCGCGGGCAAGATCAGGAGTGCGTTTGCGATGACCGAGCCCGGTGTCGCGTCATCCGATGCGACCAACATCGAGGCGCGCATCCAGCGCGACGGCGACGACTACGTGTTGAACGGCCGCAAGTGGTGGACCTCCGGCGCCGGCGACCCGCGCTGCGCGGTCTTCATCTTCATGGGCAAGACCGACCCTGAGGCGCCGCGCCATTCGCAGCAGTCGATGATCCTCGTGCCGGCCGACGCGCCGGGCATCAAGGTGATGCGTTCGCTGCAGGTGTTCGGATTCGACGACGCGCCGCACGGCCACATGGAGGTGATGTTCCAGAACGTGCGCGTTCCGGCGACCAATATCCTGCTCGGCGAAGGGCGCGGCTTCGAGATCGCGCAGGGTCGGCTCGGGCCGGGGCGCATCCACCACTGCATGCGGCTGATCGGCGTCGCCGAGCGCGCGCTCGAGCTGATGTGCAAGCGGGCGACGAAGCGCATTGCTTTCGGCCGGCCGCTCGCCGAGCAGGGCGTGACGCGCGAGCGCATCGCCGAGGCGCGCTGCAAGATCGACATGGCGCGCCTGCTCACTTTGAAGGCAGCGTGGATGATGGACGTCGCCGGCAACAAGGCGGCGAAGGCCGAGATCGCGATGATCAAGGTCGTCGCGCCGCAGATGGCGTGCGACGTCATCGACTGGGCGATGCAGCTGCACGGCGGCGCCGGCATGTGCCAGGACTTTCCGCTCGCGCACTTCTACACCGGGGCGCGAACGCTGCGCTTCGCCGACGGCCCGGACGAGGTGCACCGCAACGCGATCGCGAAGATCGAGCTCGGGAAGTACGCGCCACGCGCGTAAGGCAACGCGCGAACCTCAGCAACGCTGCAGCGCGGAGGTTCGCGCGTCAGCGTTCGATGTCCTGCGAGGAGAACTGCGTCTGCCAGGCAGTTGTCGCCGTGCTTGGCCCCGTCTCGGGCCGCTCGCTGACGCCGCCCGCGGCCAGCACCGCCTGCGTGGCGGCAGTCTCGAAGAGCGCGGCCATCGCGTCGATCGCTTGCGCATCCGGCTTGGTCAGTTGCAGCCGCAGATAGAGCCGGCCGCGCAGCGTCATCAACACGAATGGCGGATCGCCCGCGAGCACGCCGCGCGAAGCCGCCGTCAATTTTTCGGCAAGCGGCCCGCGCAGCCAGACATCGGCTGCTTTCGCCGACAACGCGACGGCGCCGAAGTGCTGCCGAAGTTCCTTCTCGAACACGAGCGGCAGCTTGGAAAACATCGCGAGCCAACGCATCTCTTCGGGCGTCGTGTCGTCGATCCGGGTCTGCATCTGCGCCGTGTACTGCTCGAAGGCGCTGCGCTCGAGCACCTCCATCAAAGGGCGCGACAGGACGAGCATGTTCAGATCTTGCGGCAGGCCGAGCTCCATGCGCAGCCGCAGTTCGCGGCCTGCGATGTAGCTGCGCTGCGGCGGCCCCCATTCGAGCCGCCACGGCCGCGCATCAAAGCGGCCCTCGACGACGAAGCCCGCGCCGTCGCGCGAGCGCTTGAACTGCGCGCCACGCTGCACGGCCCACGCCGTCATCGCGCGCCAGTCGGCGCCTTGGGCGTCGCCTGCGATCCAGCGTTTCAGGGCATCGAGCATGGGCAAAGTGGATCGTCTACAGTGCAAGCCAAGGGCGCCGTCAGCGCCCACTGGAGGCCTTGGCGATGATCGAAGTGTATTCGTGGGCCACACCCAACGGTCACAAGGTGCACATCATGCTGGAGGAGTGCGCGCTGCCCTATCGCGTCATCCCGATCGACATCGGCAAGGGTGATCAGTTCGGGCACGACTTCCTCGCCATCAGCCCGAACAACAAGATCCCGGCGATCGTCGACCCCAACGGTCCGGACGGCAAACCGATCTCGCTCTTCGAGTCGGGCGCGATCCTGCTCTACCTCGCCGCCAAGGCCGGCCGCTTCCTGCCTGCAGACACGCGTGGCAAGTACGAAGTGTTGCAGTGGCTGATGTTCCAGATGGGCAGCGTCGGCCCGATGCTCGGCCAGGCGCACCACTTCCGCGTCTACGCGCCGCAGAAGATCGACTACGCGATCGAGCGCTACACGAAAGAGACCGGGCGTCTGTACGGCGTGATGAACCGTCAGCTTGCGAAGAGCCGCTACATCGCGGGGGACGAGTACAGCATTGCCGACATCGCGATCTATCCCTGGCTGCGCTCGTGGAAGAACCAGGGAATTGACTGGGACGACCATCCGCACCTGAAGGGTTGGTTCGACGAGATCGGCGCGCGCCCTGCAGTGCAGCGCGGCGTCGAGGTGCTCGCAGACCAGCGCAGGCCACTCGTCGATGACAAGGCGCGCGACGCGCTGTTCGGCGACCGGCAGTTCGCGCGGCGCTGAATCCAGACGACGCCGTTTACGGCGATGCGGTTTCGCGACCTGCGGCTAGCGGCGCCGCCTCGAAACCGTCGCGCGGTGCATGTAGAAATTGACTGGCGCTGACTCGATCAGCAGCGCGCCCTTGGCATCGACAACGACCAGTTGAAGCGAATGCGCTACGGATTCGTCATCCGACGCCGAGCGCCAGTCGGCATCGGCAATGTGAATATTCGGGCTGCGAAAGCGCTTCTTCAACAAGCTGCCGTCGATACTGACGGCGATCCGGTCGCTGCTGCGCAAAGCCGGCGACAAGCGTGCCTTGACATCGAACGCGCCGGTGTTGGAGTGCACCGAGCCTTGTCCTTCGGGGGCAAGGATGACGAAGTCTCGATATGCCGGTGGCGCCTGCTTCGTCGGCGTCTGTACAGGCGCCGGGGCCGGCATGCTGATCACATTGGGCGCCTGCAATTGAACTGCCGACGCGCCGGCCGACGGCATGTCCGAGAACACCGGCCCGGACTTGTCCTTCGATTCGTAGACCGTCTGCGCCATCGCGCCGCTCGAAAGGGACACAAGGGTGGCGGCGATGATTTGGCGAGTCGTCATGATGGTGCAGGGCTCCAATTTGGATTGCTACTTTTTTCAACCAAGTCGAACCGTAGCAGAGGCCGGCGCGGCAACGCCGGTCTGGCGACGATCGCATGCGACATTTTCCGTCTGTTGCGTTCACGATTCCATCGTGACCAGCAGTTCCACGCCCAGCACGCGACCTCAGCGCTCACCTGGTTGATCCTTCCCCGGCCACAACCTGCCGAACTCAAACGCAAGCTGGCGGTGGTGCCGGATGGACAGCAAGTAAACGGTGGCGTTGGCCTCCACAGCCACATACAGCACCAGATAGTCATCATGCAAGTACTCGCGCAACGCATCCGCGGCGCCGGCTGGCAACGTGCCAAGCCGGGCCAGCGCCTCGGCCGATTGGGGCGGTTCGTCGAGATAGCGTCGGCCGATGCGGGGGAATCGGGCCAGGTTCGGAATGACCGTGGCGTGCAATTCCGAAAGCAATTCGTCGAAGGCAAAACCTGAGACCGCTTCGATCAAGAACAGCTCGATCGCGTCCAGACGTTCGAGAAAGCTCGCCGCCACCTCGACCCTGTACAGCGCGTCAGCCACGCTTCTTGACAGTGCCAGCCCGGCGTAGCGTCTTGGCGCCAACGGCACGACGCTGCTGAAGCTGGCTGATGGCATCGTCGGCGTCGACGGTGCGCCCGGCAGCAATATCCGCCAACCCGCGCCGGACGTCGTCGATCAGCAGCAGATGAATGCGCTCGCGCTCCAGGCGGTGGTAATAGTCCAGGCGCTCGGCATCGATCAGGGCCACATAGCTTTCCCCGTTCTTGGTGATGATCTTCTCGGCGCCGGCCTTGACCTGATCCGCGAGTTCGGAGAGCCTGGCGCGCGCTTGAGTGAACGGCACCACATCACTGGCGGAAATCCCCATGGTTCAGCCCTTCGCAGGATTGTTGGCAGAATTCTGTGCAGTGTACGACAGCCGAAGATCGGCGCCTGTCGTACGCGCCGCTGAGTGCGAGCACTGCCGCCGCATCTTCTCGCGCTTTGTAAAGCTCGCGACGTGAGTTCATCGGGTTCCGCAGCTTCGCGCGGAGCACCGACGGGCTTCGGTTCTATTGGCGCCCTATACCAAAGGCTAGTTGCCGCCGCAGAGACGGGAAACTACAGTTTCCCTACTTGGTATTTGTATTCGAGCGGTCTCATCCGCCGCATGAATGGTTCGGTCGTGAACCACGCAGGTGGCCTCCTCTGGCGACCCGCGCGCCCCAACAGTGTTTCGCAATCCGGGAGCAATCATGTTACGCAACCTACTGGTGCTTGGCCTGCTGGCCGGCTCGCTCGCGGCGCCCGGCAGCCATGCACAGACTGCGCCGGCGGCCAACCCGGTCGATCCGGCATCGATCCAGGCCCTCAAGGACACGGGTGCCCATCTGCAGACGCTGAAGCGCTTTTCAGTAGCGACCGAAGTGATCGGCGAACGCGTGCTGGCCGATGGTCAGAAGCTGCAGCAGGTGGGGATCGCGGAGATGGACGTTGCTCGTCCGAACAACCTGCGCGTGCTGATGGCCAACGCCCGCTCTGAGCGGGAACTCGTCTACGACGGCAAGACCGTGACGCTCCATACACCCGCGAAAAAGTACTATCGACGGTCGAGTTCGTGGGTTCGCTCGGCGAACTGGCGAAGCGGTTGGAAGAGAGGTACAGCGTGGAAATTCCATTTTCCGACCTCTTCATCTGGGGTACCCCGGCCGCGCCAGTCGACAAGATCGAGTCGGCGATGAATGCCGGCCAGGAGTTCATCGGCAAGGACCTCTGTGATCACTACGCCTTCCGCCAGGGCAAGATCGACTGGCAGATCTGGATCACCACCGGAGCCAAGCCCCTGCCGCGCAAGATCGTGATCACCAATCGTGGCGACGAGGCGCGTCCGCAGTCCATTTCCCTGCTCGAATGGGATTTGAAGCCCGACTTCAAGGACTCGGTGTTCAAGTTCACGCCGCCCAAGGGCGCGACCAGGATCGAGATTGTTCCGGTGAAGGCCAAGTAAAAAGGGGAGCAACAAAATGTTCGACAAGCCATTCAGCAACCTGTTCCTGGCCGCCCTGACGGTCTTCGTTCTCGCCAGCTCTGCCCTCGCGCCCGCGGCTCATGCGCGCGGCTTCCGTGGTGGTGGCGGCTTTCATGGTGGTGGCGGCTTCCATGCTGGTGGTGGCTTCGGTGGTGGCGGCGACATGCACGCCAACTTCGACCGGGCCGACCCGCGCACCAACGATGTTCGCAGCAGCAGCTTCAACAACGTCAACATCAACCGGAACGTCAACGTGAACGCCGATCGCGGCGGTTGCTGCTATGGCGGCTGGGACCATGACTACCACCCGGTTGCCACTGCAGCCGCAGTGGGCGCTGCGGTGGCCGTGACCTCCGCCGTCGTGGGCTCCTTCGTGCGCACCGTGCCCGTGGGGTGCGTCCCCGTCAACTACAGCGGCATGATCTACCAGCAGTGCGGCGGCGGCATCTGGTCTCAATCCGAGACGAACGGGTACGTCGTATCCGACCCACCGTAT
>JBDTSN010000111.1:0-6601 GCA_039931145.1 Burkholderiales bacterium
GACGGCAAGCGACGGCGTCGCGCGCGCTGGGCCTCCCACGCTGAAATTATGCAACCCCCAAAAGCCGATCGGCTAATAAATGAGGAAAGAGACATGGATCGAATCGACGTAATCAAAGTAACCGACGAGGCGAAGTTCAATCGCTTCCACGGGCTTGTCTTGTTCTGGGGCCTTCTGATCCTGATCTTCGACGGCTACGACCTCGCCGTCGTAGGCGCCGCGCTGCCTTCGATCATGAAGGAGATGGGCGTGGGCGCCGGCAATGCGGGTTTCATGGCCAGCTCGGCGCTGTTCGGCATGATGTTCGGTGCCATCGTCTTCGGCACGCTGGCGGATCGCATCGGCCGCATCCTGACGCTCTGCATCTGCATCGCGCTGTTCAGCATATTCACCGCGGCGGCCGGCCTCACGCACGAGCCGGTCAGCTTCAGCGTGTTGCGCTTCTTCGCGGGGCTGGGTATCGGCGGTGCGCTGCCGGTCGTAACCGCGCAGATGGCGGAGTTCGCGCCCCTCAAGATCCGCGCGCGCCTCGTTGTCCTGGTGTTCACCGGCTACTCGCTCGGCGGCATCTTGGTCGCGGTGATGGGCAAGCAACTGATCGGAGCCTATGGCTGGCAGTCGGTGTTCTTCGCGGCGGGGCTGCCGCTGCTGCTGATTCCCTTCATCGTGATGTCGATGCCGGAGTCGATGCCCTTCCTGATCAAGAAGCAGCGCAACGACAAACTGCGCCGAATCGTGGGCAAGCTCGCGCCAGACCTCCCGCTGCCCGCGAACGTGCAGTTCGTCGTGCCGACGGCGGAGAAGGCCGTCGGGACGCCGATTGGCATCCTGTTCCAGGACGGTCGCGGCTTCAGCACGGTGATGATCTGGATGGCCTTCTTCACCGGCCTGTTCATGGTGTATGCGCTCAGTTCCTGGCTGACCAAGCTGATGGCGCTCGCCGGCTACAGCCTCGGTTCCGCGCTGACGTTCACGCTGCTCTACAACCTGGGCGCGATCGTCGGCTCGGTGCTGGGCGCCTGGCTGGGCGACAAGTTCAACATCAAGTACGTGCTGGTCGCCTTCTATGCGCTGGGCGCTGTCTCGCTCACGCTGATGGGCTACACGAAGTCGACCGAGTTGCTGTACGTCGTGGTTTGTTTCGTTGGCGCATCCACGCTCGGCACGGCGGTGCTTGCCTACGCCTATGCAGGTGAGTATTACCCGGCTGTCGCGCGATCCACCGGTGTCGGTTTTGCCGCCGGGGTTGGACGCCTGGGCGCCATCCTCGGACCCATCCTGATCGGCGGGTTGGTGGCGCTGCAACTGCCGCTGCAGCAGAACTTCATGGTGATCGGACTGGCCGGAGCGATCGGAGCGGTCGCCGTCATGCTGATCGATCACCGGCTGTCGGCATCGGCCCACGCACTCAGCGCTGCGAAGAGCGCGATGCCCACGAAAACCCGTTCAGCGGCTCGCACCTGATCCCTGAGCACACGCTGCTCCCCATTCACCAGACAGGAGACTCTCATGGTCCAGCTTTCCGGCCTCACCTTCGACCTCGGCGAAACGATCGAGATGTTGCGCGACAGCGTGCGCGCTTTCGCCGCCAAGGAGATCGCGCCGCGTGCGGCGCAGATCGACCACGACAACCTGTTCCCGGCCGACCTCTGGCGGAAGCTGGGCGACCTCGGCCTGCACGGCATGACGGTCAGCGAGGAGTACGGCGGCAGCGAGCTCGGCTACCTCGCGCACATGGTGGCAATGGAGGAAGTGTCTCGGGCGTCCGCCTCCGTTGGCCTATCGTACGGCGCGCATTCGAACCTGTGCGTCAACCAACTGCATCGCAACGGTAATCCGGCTCAGAAGCAGAAGTACCTGCCGAAGCTGGTCACCGGCGAGTGCGTGGGCGCGCTGGCGATGAGCGAGCCCAACGCCGGGTCCGACGTCGTCAGCATGAAGCTGCGCGCCGAAAAGCGCGGCGATCGCTATGTGCTCAATGGCTCGAAGATGTGGATCACGAACGGTGGCGATGCCGACACGCTGGTGGTCTACGGGAAAACCGATCCCGACGCCGGCTCCAAAGGCATCACCGCATTCATCGTCGAGAAGAGCTACAAGGGCCTGACTTTCGGCACCAAGCTCGACAAGCTCGGTATGCGCGGCTCGAACACCTATCCGGTGTTCTTCGAGGACTGCGAGGTGCCGGAAGAGAACATCCTTGGTGGCATCGGCAAGGGTGTGAAGGTGCTGATGAGCGGTCTCGACTACGAGCGCGCGGTCCTGTCGGGCGGCCCGCTCGGCATCATGGCCGCGTGCATGGACGTCGTGCTGCCGTACATGCACGACCGCAAGCAGTTTGGACAAAGCATCGGCGAGTTCCAGTTGATGCAGGGCAAGCTGGCTGACATGTACACCACCTGGCAGGCCTGCAGGGCGTACGTCTACGCGGTCGGCCAGGCCTGCGACCGTGCGGACCACGCGCGTTCGCTGCGCAAGGACGCCGCCGGCGCGATCCTCTACGCCGCGGAGAAAGCGACCTGGATGGCCGGTGAGGCGATCCAGGCCCTGGGCGGCAACGGCTACGTCAACGAGTACCCGACGCCGCGCCTCTGGCGCGATGCCAAGTTGTACGAGATCGGCGCTGGCACGAGCGAGATCCGGCGCATGCTGATCGGCCGCGAGCTATTTGCCGAGTCGATGTGAGGCGGCGGCGTGCGCTCCCGACGGCGCGCGAGCGTCCGCGGCGGACAGCCGTGGAACGAGCGCCGCGACGCCGCGCCGCGGACCCTGAACTGAACCTAACACCCATGAAAACAAGGAGCCATACATGCAGGTCCTGAAGACACAGGTCAATCCCCGCTCAGCCGAGTTCCAGGCCAATGCCAGTGCGCTGCGCACGTTGGTCGAAGATCTGCGCGCCAAGGCGTTGCAGGTGGAACAGGGCGGCGGACCCACCGCGCGCGACCGGCATCTCTCACGCGGCAAGCTATTGCCACGCGACCGCGTCGCGCAATTGCTCGACCCCGGCACGCCGTTCCTTGAGATCGGCCAGCTCGCGGCGTTCGACATGTATGGCGGCGATGCGCCCGGCGCCGGCATGATCGCCGGCATCGGCCGCGTCCAGGGCGTCGACTGCATGGTCGTCGCGAACGACGCCACCGTGAAGGGCGGCACCTACTATCCGATGACGGTCAAGAAGCATCTGCGTGCGCAGGAAATCGCGCAGCAGAACCTTCTGCCGTGCATCTACCTCGTCGACTCGGGCGGTGCGTTCCTGCCCAAGCAGGACGAGGTGTTCCCGGACCGCGATCACTTCGGGCGCATCTTCTACAACCAGGCGAACATGAGCGCACTGGGCATCCCACAGGTCGCCGTGGTGATGGGCTCGTGCACAGCGGGCGGCGCTTACGTGCCGGCGATGAGCGATGAGACCGTGATCGTGCGCAACCAGGGCACGATCTTCCTCGGCGGACCGCCGCTGGTGAAGGCTGCTACCGGCGAGGTCGTGAGCACCGAGGATCTCGGCGGCGGTGACGTGCACACGCGCATCTCCGGCGTGGCTGACCACCTGGCCGAGAACGACGCGCACGCACTATTCATTGCGCGCCGCATCGTCGCGAACCTCAACCGTCGCAAGCCCCCGACGGTGACGCTGGAGGCGAGCGAGGAGCCGCTGTACGACCCCGAAGAGATTCACGGCGTGATCCCGCAGGACACGCGCAAACCCTACGACGTGCGCGAGATCATCGCGCGCGTCGTCGACGGATCGCGCTTTGACGAGTTCAAGGCGCGCTACGGCACGACGCTGGTCACCGGCTTCGCACGGTTGTACGGCATGCCAGTGGGGATCGTAGCCAACAACGGAATCCTGTTCGGCGAGTCGGCGCTGAAGGGTGCGCACTTCATCGAACTGTGTTCTCAGCGAGGCGTGCCGCTCGTCTTCCTGCAGAACATCACCGGTTTCATGGTAGGCCGCAAGTACGAAAACGAGGGCATTGCCAAGCACGGCGCGAAGTTGGTGACCGCGGTCGCGACGACCCAGGTGCCGAAGATCACGATGCTGATCGGTGGCAGCTTCGGCGCCGGCAACTACGGTATGTGCGGACGAGCCTATTCACCGCGTCTGCTGTGGATGTGGCCCAACGCACGGATCAGCGTGATGGGCGGCGAGCAGGCGGCCGGCGTGCTGGCCACGGTGCGGCGCGAAGGCATCGAAGCCAAGGGCGGTGCCTGGAGCGCTGCCGACGAGGAGGCGTTCAAGGCGCCGATTCGTACCCAGTACGAAACGCAAGGCCACCCGTACTACGCGACGGCGCGAATGTGGGACGACGGCGTGATCGACCCCGCGCAAGCGCGTCGCGTGCTCGGCCTGTCGCTGTCCGCGACGCTGAATGCGCCGATTCCGCCGACGAAGTTCGGCATCTTTCGGATGTGAGGCCGCGATGGAATACGAGACCTTGAAGATCGAGCACCGCGGCGCGGCGACCTGGGTGTGGATGAACCGCCCGGATGTCCACAACGCCTTCGACGAAACCTTGATCGCCGAATTGACCGAGGCGTTCGTTGCACTGGACCGTGACCCCGCGGTGCGCGCGATCGTGTTGGCAGGTATCGGCAAGAGCTTCTCGGCCGGCGCGGATCTCAACTGGATGAAGCGCCAGGGCGCTGCCCCACTGGAAGCGAACCTATCGGATGCGCGCAAGCTCGCCGGCTTGTTCCGCACAATTTCGATGTGTGCAACGCCGACACTGGCGCGCGTGCATGGGGCGGCGCTCGGCGGTGGCATGGGGTTGGCGTCGGCGTGCGACATCTGCATCGCATCGACGAAGGCGCTGTTCGCGACCTCCGAAGTGCGCCTGGGCATCATTCCGGCGGCGATCGCCCCATATGTTGTGCGCGCGATCGGCGAACGCCAGGCTTATCGCTACTTCCAGACCGCCGAGCGCATCGGGCCCGAGCGCGCGCGCGAGATCGGGCTGGCCCACGAAGTGGCCGAGCCCGACGCCTTGGATGCGAAGGTGGGCGAGGTGATCGACGCGCTGCTCGCCGGCGGGCCGCTCGCCCAAGCGGCCGCAACCGAGCTGATTCGCGCGGTGACCCATCGCACGATCGATGACGTCGTCGTCGACGACACCGCACGGCGCATCGCCACCCTGCGCGCGACACCTGAGGCCATCGAGGGACTGAGTGCGTTCCTCGAGAAGCGCGCGGCGGCATGGTCGCCCGCGGATCCAGCAACAAAAGTCTGAAGGAGTCGAGGCATGTTCAAGAAAATCCTGATCGCCAACCGCGGAGAAATCGCCTGCCGCGTGATCAAGACCGCGCGCAATATGGGTGTCGCCACCGTTGCCGTTTACTCGGAGGCGGACGCTAATGCGCGCCATGTGCGCATGGCCGACGAAGCGGTGCTGATCGGCCCACCGGCGGCG
This sequence comes from Burkholderiales bacterium, assembly GCA_039931145.1. Lineage (GTDB taxonomy): Bacteria > Pseudomonadota > Gammaproteobacteria > Burkholderiales > Burkholderiaceae_C > CAIKUF01. The sequence goes on from JBDTSN010000111.1 coordinate 5,412, forward strand.
AGCGAGTCCTACCTCGTTGGCGAGCGCATCCTCGAAGTCGCGAAGCAGACCGGCGCCGAAGCGATCCACCCCGGCTACGGCTTTCTGTCGGAGAACGCAGAGTTCGCCGAGGCCTGCGAGAAGGCCGGCATCGTTTTCATCGGGCCGCCGGCATCGGCGATCCGCGCGATGGGCCTGAAATCGGCGTCCAAGGCCTTGATGGAGAAGGCCGGGGTGCCATTGACGCCGGGTTACCACGGCGACAACCAGGATTCGTCGTTTCTCGCCAAGCAGGCCGAAGCCATCGGCTATCCCGTGCTCATCAAGGCGAGCGCCGGCGGCGGTGGCAAGGGCATGCGGCGCGTCGATGCCGCGGCCGACTTCGAGGCCGCTCTCGTCTCGTGCAAACGCGAGGCGCGCAACTCCTTCGGCGACGACGATGTGCTGGTCGAGAAATACATCCTGCAGCCGCGCCACATCGAGATCCAGGTTTTCGGCGACACGCACGGCAACTGCGTGTACCTCTTCGAGCGCGACTGCTCGGTGCAGCGCCGGCATCAGAAGGTGCTCGAGGAAGCGCCGGCGCCGGGCATGACGCCCGATCGCCGCGCCGCGATGGGCCAAGCGGCGGTTGATGCCGCCAAGGCGGTCGGTTATGTCGGCGCCGGCACGGTCGAGTTCATCGCCACGCAGGACGGCGGTTTCTACTTCATGGAGATGAACACGCGGCTGCAGGTCGAGCATCCGGTGACGGAGATGATCACCGGGCTCGACCTCGTGGAGTGGCAGTTGCGCGTGGCGAGCGGCGAGCCGCTGCCGCTGCGCCAGGAGCAGCTCGAGATCAACGGCCACGCGCTCGAGGCGCGCATCTACGCGGAGGATCCGGACCGTGGCTTCCTGCCGTCCACCGGCCGCCTGGTGCACTTGTCGCCGCCACCGGAGACCGACCACGTGCGCGTTGACACCGGCGTCGAACAGGGCGACGAGATCACGCCGTACTACGACCCGATGATCGCCAAGCTGATCGTCTGGGGCGCGGACCGACGGCAGGCCCTCGCCCGCATGCGGCAGGCGCTGGCGCAGTACCGAATCGTCGGAGTGTCGAACAACGTCGACTTCCTGGCGCGCCTCGTTGCCGTGCCGTCGTTCGCCAACGCGCAGCTCGATACCAGTCTGATCGAACGCGAGCAGGCCTTGTTGTTCCCGCCCGC